>JALSRF010000100.1 GCA_026984895.1 Paracoccaceae bacterium | reverse complement strand
GTCCTGGGCCGAGCCGATCAGCCGTGCCAGATGGACGAGGTTGTCCAGATCGCCGTTGGCGACCAGTTCCTCCACCAGGGCCTCGGCCCGCGAGCGGGTCTCGTCCCCGGACGATTCCCTGGGGGCGGTCTTTGCCGTTTTTGTCGTTTTTGCCATCACACGCCCCCTCAGAGAAGACCGCGCGCGGACGCCCAGTACAGTTGATTATAGGCCATCTTGAACCAGTGAACGGCCTTGTTCGGCGCTTTCGGCGCGGGCGGGTTGTTGTAATCGAACATGGCATAGGTTGCGCGTTCCTTGCCGGCTTCGATGAAGCAGAACACCTTGCCGTCGTAGTCGCGCACGGTGGTGCCGAACTTGATCAGCGCGGCCAGGTTCTCGGCCACGGTCTCGGCCTCGAAATGCGCGGTCGAGCCGGCTTTCGAGATCGGCAGGTTGGTGGTGTCGCCGACGATATAGACATTGTCGCGCCCCTCCATCCGCAGGCTCAGCCGGTCGGTGGGGATGAAGCCGTTTGCGCCCATCTCGTTCTTTTCGATCACCTCCATACCCCGGTGCGGCGGCACCGAGATCAGCAGGTCGGCGTCAACGGTTTCGCCCTCTTCGGAATGGACGATCTTGTTGCCATCCACTTCCTTCATGTTGAACAGCGTCGTCGTGTTGATGCCCAGGCGCGCGAACTCGCCCTTGGCCCAGTCGGCGACCGGGGCCAGCGCGTGCAGGCGGCCGATCGGGTAGGTATACTGGAACTGCACCTTGTCGGCGATGCCCTTGTCCTTGAAGTAGTCGTGCAGCACGAAGGTGACCTCAAGCGGGATCATCGGGCATTTGTGCGGCACGCCGACGACCACGGCGACGGTGCCGCCCTTGAAGTCGCGCACCTGGCGCAGCATCTCCAGCGCGGCCGCCTCGGTATAGCAGTTGACCGAGTTTTCGGCGAGGCCGGGGATGGTTTCGGGCGCCGCGCGCGAGCCGGTGGCGATCACCAGCTGGTCATAGCTGTGGGTCTTGCCGGACTTGGTGACCACGCGGTTGTTGTCCAGATCGAAGGTTTCCACCGGATCGACGTGAAATTCGATTTCGGGCTCCAGCAGGCTGCGCTGGTCGCGATACAGCTCGTCGGGCGCCAAGCGGCCGATCGAGGTATAAAGCAGCCCCGGCTGATACATGTGCCGGTCCGACGCCGACAGCATGGTGATCTGCGCCTTGCCGGCGCGGACCTCGGTGCCGATCCGCCGGGCAAGGTTGTTGGCCACGATGGTGCCGCCCATGCCTCCGCCAACGATCAGAATCTTCATTTCACTTCCTCCCAGGTTCCCTGTTGTGGTCTGTCATTCATTCCTGCGTCCGGCCGCTTCGCGATAGGCCGGCGCTATTTCGCCTTGCGCACGACGATGTGCCAGACATCGCCCTCCTGCGTGGTGCCGACCATTTCGTGGCCCACCTTGTTGATCCATTCGGGCACATCGTTGACCGAGCCCTCGTCGGTGGACAGGATCTCCAGTTCGTCGCCGACCTCGGCCTGTTTCATGGCGGCGATCAGTTCCATCAATGGACCGGGGCAATAGGTTCCCCGGGCGTCGATGATCTTGCGTTCGGACATTGTGCGCTTCCTTCGTTCAGTAGCTCCAGCACTGGCCGCCTTCGGCCTCGCTGAGAAATTTCGTCAATCCCATCGGTTCGGCCACGCAGGGCAGCAGCGCATCCTGCTTGATGCCCATGACATCCATGGCCATGGAACAGGCATAGATGCGCGCATCGCCCAGTTCGACCGCGCTTTCGAACAGGTCCATGAAGGGCGGCAGGTTCTTTTCCGCCATCAGATCGCCGAACGGGCCTTCGCTGACCGGCTCGGGCGCGCCTTCGCGCAGGAAATACGGCAGGGCGTTCATCGACAGGAAAACGGTCACCTCATAGCCGCTGACCGCGGCGACCGAGGCCGCCATCGCGGCAAACTGGAGCTTCTCGCGGTTGCCCGAAAGCACCGTGATGCTGATTTTCGACAATCTGTCCTCCCCTTTGGGTATGCGCCCCGATTTCGGGTTGCGGGCCATTGATATTCCGGCCCGGTCGCGTATCACGAGGGCGAAAACGGGGGACCGAGCCGCGTGGCCGCCCGCCCCCTGCACGCGCCGCCGCGCCGGGCGATTCTTCCTTGGCGCATATGCAGTTGAGAAATCTCTTCTATGCTACCGGAACAGAGGTTATCATGAAATGAGACAAAGGTCCATCATTTGATGCATCACAATTCGAGAAAGATGATCGCGGGGTGATACGGAAATGCATTTTGAGCGCCTGATCGCCCTGCTGGAACTGATCGCCGCCGCCGGCCGGCCGGTGACGGTGGCCGAGTTGCAGCGCGCAACCGACCTGCCGCGCCCCACCTGTTACCGGCTGCTGCAGACGCTGGTGCAGCACCAGCTGATCAGCTCGCCCAACAATGACGGGCGCTACCTGATCGGGGATCGGCTGATCCGCATTGCCCTGCTGGGGACCTCGGACAACGACATCTGCCAGGCGGTGGCGCCGGTGCTGCGCAAGGCGGCCTCGGAGCTGGGCGATACGGTGTTCCTGTCGCGCCTGCGCGGCGGCGAGGTCGAGATCATCCATGCGGAGACCCCGGACGATCCGACCCGCCCCTATATCCACCCCGGCCTGGGGCGGCGGCCGCTGCATGCGTGCTCCTGCGCCAAGGCCATTGCCGCCTTTGCCGAGCCGGCCTTCCAGCAGCAGTTGCTCAACGACGACCTGGCGCGGTTCACCGAACATACCAAGACCACCCCGGACGAGATCCGCGCCGAACTGGACGCGATCATCCGGCGCGGCTTTGCCGAATGCAACCAGGAGATCGAGACCGGCATCGCCAGCGTCGCCGCGCCGGTGCGCCTGGGCAATGTGGGGGTGACGTTCTCGGTGGGCGCCACCGGGTCGAGCCGCAAGTTTTCGCCGCGCTACCGCGAAAAGCTGGGCGAAAGGCTGCAACAGATGGCCGGCGAGGTCGGCGGCGCCATCCAGCTGTGCAACATCGACAGGGCGCAGGGCACGGCCTGACGGCGCGAAGCCCGATGGCGCGAAGCCCCGGAATGCGACACCGGAATGCGACACCGGGATGCGACCCCGGAATGTGGCCCAGGGTTGCGGTGCCCGCCCGGGGGGCTGCGGGGCTGCGGGGCTGCGGCGCTGCCGGCGCGTCGCCCGGCCGGCGCTGGCGGTGGTGAACGGTGCGATGCTTGTGAATGCCCCCTCCTTGCGCCGGCGCGGGCCGGTTCGAATGCGCGTGCCGGCTGACCCGCCGGCGATGGGCGCAGGGCGCACCGCGCGCCGGTGCACGGCGGGCATTGACTGATCGGCTCCCGGTGACTACTGATGCCCGCGTCAACAGGGGCGGTTTTCGGTCTTGACGCTTCAACAGCCAATCCAGTCTGCGCAGGGGTCCGGTCCGGCCGCCGGGGCCACCTTCGATGTGGCGGTGATCGGCGCCGGCGTGGTCGGCTGCGCGATGGCGCGCCGTTTCGCGCTGGAGGGCGCCCATGTGGCGGTGCTGGAGAAGGCCCCCGACATCCTCGACGGCGCCTCCAAGGCCAACAGCGCCATCCTGCACACCGGCTTCGACGCGCCGGCGGGCTCTCTGGAACTGGCCTGCGTGCAGGAGGGCTATCGCGAATACCTGGAAATCCGGCACGACCTGGGCCTGGTGCACGAGCGCTCCGGCGCCTTCGTCGTGGCCTGGGACGAGGCGCAGCTTGGCGCGCTCGAGGCGATCCGTGCCCATGCCCATGCCAACGGCGTGACGGATGTGCAGATCGTCACCGCCAGGGAACTGCGCACCCGCGAGCCGAACCTCAGCCATGCGGCGCTGGGCGCGGTCGAGGTCCCGGGCGAGGGGATCATCGACCCGTGGTCAGCCCCCCAGGTCTATCTGGAACAGGCGCTTGCGAACGGGGCCAGCCTGTTGACCGGTTGCGAGGTGACCGGCGGCCGCTTCGATGCGGGCGTCTGGCATCTGCAGACCACGACCGGCGTGCTGAAGGCGCGCCACGTCATCAACTGCGCCGGGCTTTACGGCGATCTGGTGGATCAGGCGGTGCTTGGTTGTGCCGCGTTTCGCATCACCCCGCGCAAGGGGCAGTTCGTGGTGTTCGACAAGGCGGCGCGCGATCTGGTATCCGCGATCATCCTGCCGGTGCCCACCGAGCGCACCAAGGGGGTGGTGGTGTTTCGCACCGTGTTCGGCAACCTTGCGGTCGGCCCCACGGCCGAGGATCAGCAAAGCCGCAGCGATGCCTCGACCGACGAGGCCGCCCTGCGTGCCCTGATCGCCGATGGCATCGCCAAGGTGCCGGCGCTCGAACACATGCCGGTGACGGCAACCTATGCGGGGCTGCGCCCGGCGTCGGAGGAAAAGGAATACCGGATTCACACAACGCCGGACAGGAACTGGATCACTGTGGGCGGCATCCGTTCAACGGGCTTGAGCGGCGCGCTGGGGATCGCGCGCCATGTCTACCGCCTTTACAGCCAGGACGGGCCGGCGCACGAGCGGCTGGAAAACCCGGTCGTCCCGAAGGCGCGGATGCTGGCTGAAAGCGGGCCGCGCGACTGGAAATGCGACGATCACGGCGAAATCGTCTGCCACTGCGAACTGGTCACGAGGCGCGAGATCGAGGCAGCGCTTGCCGGGCCGCTGGCGGCGCGCTCGCTGGCCGGGCTGAAGCGGCAGACCCGCGTCACCATGGGCCGCTGCCAGGGGTTTTTCTGCACCGCCCGGCTGGCGGAGCTGAGCGCGGGACATTTCGACCGGCCGCTGGCCGAGGAGACGGGCGATGCGTGAGCCCGCGCTGAACCGCGGCGGCGCCATCGACGTGGCGGTGATCGGCGGCGGCCCGGCGGGGCTGGCGGCGGCCACCGAGCTGAAGCGGGCGGGCATCGGGCGCGTGGTGGTGCTTGAGCGCGAACAGGAGGCCGGCGGAATCCCGCGCCATTGCGGCCACCCGCCCTTTGGCATGCGCGAGTTCGGCCGCGTTCTGCGCGGGCCGGTCTATGCGGCGCGGCTGGTGGCGCGGGCGCGCCGGGCCGGGGTGGAGATCCACACCGGCGCTTCGGTGGTCGAGGCCCGCCCGGGGGGCGACCTGCTCCTGGCCGTGGCCCGGGGCGTGCAGGAGATATCGGCGCGCCGGGTCATCTGCGCCACCGGGGTGCGCGAAAGGCCGCGTTCGGCCCGGCTGATCTCGGGCGCGCGGGTGGCGGGCGTGCTGAACACCGGCGCGCTGCAATCGCTG
Organism: Paracoccaceae bacterium; assembly: GCA_026984895.1. Lineage (GTDB taxonomy): Bacteria > Pseudomonadota > Alphaproteobacteria > Rhodobacterales > Rhodobacteraceae > JAJRUE01. Next base: position 13,843 of record JALSRF010000100.1, on the reverse strand, counting down.
GTCTATCTGAAACGCCTCCGCCCGTTTCGCCGCCCCGTCATCGTCGGCAGCGAACTGGTGGCCTTTTCGGCGATCATGACCTGCCGCCATGCCGGCATCCGCCCGGTGGCGATGATCGAGCCCGGGCCCCGGGTGACGGCGCGCTGGCCGTCGGCGCTGTTTCCGCGCCTTGCGGGCGTCAGGCTCATGACCGGCACCCGCCTGCTGGAGATCACCGGCGAGGGCGCGGTCAGCGGCGTGGTGGTGGAGGGGCCGGGCGGCGAACGCCAGCGCATCGCATGCGACGGGGTGGTGCTCAGCGGCCGGTTCACGCCCGAATCCACGCTTGCGCGTTCGGGCCACTTGCAGGTCGATCCGGCCACCGGCGGCCCGGTGGTGGACCAGTGGGGGCGCTGCTCGGATGCGGCCTATTTCGCCACCGGCAACCTGCTGCGCCCGGTCGAAACCGCCGGCTGGAGCTGGCGCGAAGGGCGCCAGTGCGGGCAACATGTGGCGGCGGACCTGGCCGGCAACCTGCCCCGGGAGGACGCGTTCCTGCGCCTCGAGGCCGCCGGTCCGGCGCTGAAATACGTCATGCCGCAGCGCCTGTCGCTGCCCCATGCCGCGGCCGGCATGAAAGACCTGCAACTGCGCGTCGGTCGCGAGGTTCGCGGCGCGCTGGTGGCCGTGAACGAGCAAGGCGTGGTGTGGCGCGAGAAAATCCACGCCCGCCCCGAACGCCGCCTGCTGGTGCCGGTGGGCGAGATCGCCGCCGGCGTGGCCGCGCAGCCGTCGGGCAGCCGGCTTGTCTTCGAGATCAGGGAGGGGGCGGGCTGAGACGCCATGCGGCGGGTGGCGGCTGCAACCCGCTGCTGCGGCGCCCGGGCACGAAAGGGCGGCGCGAAAGGCGCGCGCGCCCGTCCCGCCAGGCGAGGCGATTTCACTGCAGCAATTTCACTGCAGCAATCCGGTGCCGAAAAAATACACCGCGATCGGCACCGGGGCGGTGGCCAGGGCGATGGTCAGAAAGAACTGAAGCGGCGCGAATGTCCGGCTCAGCCCGGCAAGAAGAGCGATGCCGCCACCGCCGCCGATCACGCTGTTGCCCGGCAGGTTCAGCAGGACCGCCAGCACCAGCGCCCTGTGCTTCAGCACCCAGCGTCCGGCCCAGGCGGGCAGGGCGCTGTGCAATCTTTCCACGCGCTGGCGGTGCGACATTCCCCGGATTTCGTCCACATAGGCGCGCGCCCGGGCAAGGCCGATCAGCGACAGGAAGCGCGGCGACAGCGGTCCGCTCAGAAGCGTGCCGGCGGCGAAGGCCAGCGACAGCCCGCTCAGCGTGCCCAGATAGACGAACGGGGCGGCCACCGGCCCGTGGGCGACCAGCAGAGAAATGCCGATTTCCGTGCCCGGGACGAAGGGAATGGCCAGCAGCACGACATAGGCAAGCCACAACAGCACCAGCGTCAGGTTGACCATGAAGCCGGGCACGTTCAGCGGATCGGCGAAGCGGCGGATCAAGGCGCCGGCGCCCATGTCGATCAGCACCAGGACCCCGACAACCACCGCAAGGCGCAGCGCCACGGCCACGGGGCGGATTCTGTCGTCTGGCGAGGGGCGTCTGGCGGGCATGTCTCGGGGCCTGGCTTGGGGTCCTTGCGGGTCTCGCGGTCTGGATCGGGTGTCGGGTCTCGGGCGGTGGGTCTCGGGTCTTGCGGCCCGGGTCGGGTGTCGGGCAGACAGCTGTCAGTATCAGACCCCCGGGCCGGGCGATACCGTTTCCGTCGCGCGCCCCGGCCGGGCCTGTGGGCGGCGCGGGGCCGCATGAGGCGCGGCACGGCTGCGGCAGGCCTGCGCCATGGGGCCCGGCATGGAATGCGCAGCGCGGGCGCGGCGTGGGCGCGGCGCGGGGGCGGGCATGGAACCTCTGGCGACCGGGAAAACACCGTGGATACCGGCGACCTTCGTCTGCCGCGACCACCCGCAATGGCAGCCCGTAGGGGAATCGAACCCCTCTTTCCAGGTTGAAAACCTGGCGTCCTAACCGATAGACGAACGGGCCGCGTCTTGCGTGGGGCGTTATCTAGGCAAAGCGGCCCTGAAGGGCAAGCGGAATCTTTGCCCCGCGGCCGAAAACGGGCCCGTTCAGTTCGAGGCCGCCGCCGCGTCTTCCAGGCGCAGCTGCACCCGGACGCGCCCGCCCCAACTGTTGGCCTCCAGCCGCCCGGCAAGGTGAAACCGCCGGCCGCCGTGGCGCTCCAGCGTCGGGCCCAGATCGGTATCGAAAGCGCCAAAGGCAATCGCGTCCATGGCCGGTGAACCGGTGTCGCCAAAGCTGATCTTCAGATGGGTGTCGCCGACCCGCCGGGCATGGCGGATCATCTGATCGGCAAAGGCGAAGCGCGGGGCAGGGGCCCCGGCGCCGAACGGGCCGGCGGCCTCCAGCATTTCGACCAGTTCCACCGTGGCCGCGCCGGTCATCAGCAAGCCGTCAAGGCGCAGGTCGCGCGGCCCCAGATCGCCGGCCCCCTGCCTGGCCAGCAGTTCGCCAAGGCGCGCCATCGCCGGCTCCAGCCGGTCGCGCGCCACGCTCAGCCCCGCGGCCATCCTGTGGCCGCCGCCTTTCAGCAGCAGCCCCTCGGCGACAAGCCGCTGGACCGCCGCGCCCAGGTCGATGCCGCTGACCGAGCGGCCCGAGCCCTTGCCCTCGTCGCCATCCAGGCCGATGACCACGGCGGGGCGGTTGGTGGCCTCTTTCAGCCGCGAGGCGACGATGCCCACCACACCCGGGTGCCAGCCCTCGCCGGCGGCCCAGACCAGCGGCGCCTCCAGCCCGCGCGTCTCGGCCTGGGCCAGCGCCGCGTCGCGCACCCCGGTTTCGACCGCGCGCCGTTCGGCGTTGAGCTGGTCCAGCCGTTCGGCGATCGAGGCGGCCTCCTGCGGGTCCGTGCACGACAGCAGCCGCGCGCCCAGGTCGGCGCGCCCGATCCGCCCGCCGGCGTTGATGCGCGGCCCCAGCACGAAGCCCAGGTGGTAGGCCGTGGGCGCGCTGTCGATGCGCGCCACGTCGGCCAGCGCCACAAGCCCGGGGCGCGCGCGCCGGGCCATGACCTTCAGCCCCTGGCGCACGAAGGCCCGGTTGACGCCCGCAAGCGGCGCCACATCGGCCACCGTCGCCAGCGCCACGAGATCCAGGAACCCCATCAGATCCGGGCCGCCGGATCCGGCCGCGCGCAGGCGGCGGTTGATCTCGACCAGGAACAGGAACACCACGCCGGCAGCGCACAGCTGGCCCAGCGCGCCGGTTTCGTCCTGCCGGTTCGGGTTTACCACGGCCAGGGCGCCGGGCAGGGTTTCGCCGCCCAGGTGGTGGTCCAGAACGATCACATCCGCGCCCCGGGCGGCGGCGATCGGCCCGTGCGAAAGGGTGCCGCAATCCACCGTCACGATCAGCGCGTGATCGCGCGCCAGCGCGCGCATCGCCGCGTCATTGGGGCCGTAGCCTTCGTCGATGCGGTCCGGGACATACAGCGTGGCGTCGTGCCCCATCGCGCGCAGCCATGTCAGCAGCAGCGCGGCCGAGGCGGCGCCGTCCACGTCATAATCGGCGAAGACCGCAATTTTTTCTCGCTTTTCCAGTGCCTTCAGGAAACGGCCGGCGGCGGTGTCCATGTCCTTGAGCACCCGCGGGTCGGGCAGAAGATCGCGCAGCGCCGGGCGCAGGTAGGTTTCGGCCTCGGCCGCCGGCACGCCAAGGCGCACCAGCGTGCGGCACAGCGCGGCGGGCAGGTCGGTGGTCTGTTGCATCGCCTCGGCCAGGCGGTCGGCCGCGCCCGAGGGGCCCAGCCAGCGGCGCCCGGTCAGCGACGTCTCGACGCCGAGAAAGGCGCTCATCGCGCGTGCCCCGAGCGGGTCGGCCCCCGCTCGCAGTGTGCCCGAAGGTCGGCGGCTTCCACGGTTAACCGGTCGGGTTGCGGTAGGTCATCCGCCGCACCGAACCGGTTTTCGAGCGCATCAGGATGGTCTCGGTCTCCAGGAAACCCGGTTCGCGGCGGATGCCCTTCACGATGGAGCCGTCGGTGACGCCGGTGGCGGCAAAGATCACGTCCGCGGTCACCAGTTCGTCGCGCGAATAGACGCGGTTCAGATCCTCGATCCCGGCCTTGCGGGCGCGGCCGCGTTCGTCGTCGTTCCTGAACAGAAGCCGGCCCCACATCTGCCCGCCCATGCATTTGAGCGCGGCCGCCGCCAGCACCCCCTCGGGCGCGCCGCCCGAGCCCATGTACATGTCGATCCCGGTCTTTTCGGCTTCGGCGCAGTGGATCACCCCGGCCACGTCGCCGTCGGTGATCAGCCGGATCGCGGCGCCGGTTTCGCGCACCTCGGCGATCAGGTCCTCGTGGCGGGGGCGTTCCAGGATGCACACGGTGATGTCCTCGGGGGCGCAGCCGCGCGCCTTTGCCAGCGTGCGCACCCGCTCGGCCGGGGCCATGTCCAGAGAGACCACATCGCGCGGATAGCCCGGTCCGATCGCCAGCTTGTCCATGTAGACGTCGGGGGCGTGCAGCAGGGTGTGGCGCGGCGCCATGGCGATCACGGTCAGCGCGTTGGGCATGTCCTTGGCGGTCAGCGTGGTGCCTTCGAGCGGGTCCAGCGCGATATCCACCTCGTCGCCATGGCCCGTGCCCACCTCTTCTCCGATGAACAGCATCGGCGCCTCGTCGCGCTCGCCCTCGCCGATCACCACGGTGCCCTTGATGTTCAGCAGGTTCAACTGATCGCGCATGGCGTTGACGGCGGCCTGGTCCGCCGCCTTTTCGTCGCCGCGCCCCACCAGCCGGGCCGAGGCCATGGCGGCCGCTTCCGACACCCGTGCCAGGCCCAGCGATAACATGCGGTCGTGAAATTCCTGTCTGTCTGCCATCTCTTCCGTTCCGTATTGTTTTCCGGCCCCGTCCTAGCGCGCGCGTGCCGGCAGGCCAAGGGATTTGCGCGCGATTGCGTCATGTTAGCGTTAAACGCGCGGCGCCGGCGCCACCCCCGGCAGCCCGGCGCGCGCCCCGGCACCAGCGCCAGCCCGGGCAGCGGACGGGGACCGGCAGCGCGCGGGGGCGGGGCCAGTCCGCCGGTCCGCTCACAACCGCGGCCTCCCTCAGACCTCCTCGATGCGGATGGCGACGGGCTCGCTTGCCAGGACCCCGGTGCCGGCCATCGCCCCGATGGCCTCGTTCAGCGCCGCGCGCCGGGTCTTGTGGGTGACGATCAGCACCGGCGCTGCCGGGTCGTCGTGGCCATACTGGCGCATCCGGTCGATGGATATCCCGGCCTCGCCCAGCACCGTGGCGATGCGCGCCAGCGCGCCGGGCTTGTCGAGCAGCGCCATGCGCAGGTAATAGGGGGCCGGCACGCTCGAGCTGGCCGGCCGGGCCTGCGCCAGCGCCGCCGCCGGCTGCCCGAACACCGGCCCGCGCCGGCCGCGGGCAATGTCCATCACGTCGGCCATCACCGCGCTGGCGGTCGGCCCTTCGCCGGCGCCGGCGCCGCGCAGCACGATCTGGCCCGCGGCGTCGCCTTCCAGCACCACCATGTTCATGGCGTCTTCCAGTTGCCCCAGCGGGCTGCTGGCGGGCACCAGGCAGGGGGACATGCGCTGTTCCAGACCGCGACCGGTCATCTGCGCCACCCCCAGCAGCTTGATGCGGAACCCCATGTCGGCGGCCTGGCGGATATCGTCGATGGTGATGCGTTCGATCCCTTCCAGTTCCACCGCGGCGAAATCGACCTGCGTGCCAAAGGCGATCGCCGCCAGCAGCGCCAGCTTGTGGCCGGCGTCGATGCCGCCCACGTCCAGCGCCGGGTCGGCTTCCAGATAGCCAAGCGCCGCGGCCTCCCGGAAGACCTCTTCATAGGGCAGGCCGGCGCCTTGCATCCGGGTCAGGATATAGTTGCAGGTGCCGTTCATCACGCCCATCACCCGGGTGATCCGGTTTGCCGCCAGGGATTCGGTGAGCGCCTTGATCACCGGGATGCCCCCGGCAACCGCGGCCTCGAAACCGATCGCCTGGCCGTTTTCCTCGGCCGCGAGCGCCAGCGTGTGCCCGTGCAGGGCCAGCAGCGCCTTGTTGGCGGTGACGACGTCCTTGCCGGCGGCCAGTGCCGCCTGCGTTGCCGCCCTGGCCGGGCCGTCGGCGCCCCCCATGAGTTCCACGAACACGTCGATGTCGGAACGTCGGGCCAGGGCTACCGGGTCGTCCTCCCAGGCATAGGCATCCAGGCGCAGGCCGCGGTCCTTGTTGCGCGCGCGCGCCGAGACGGCCGCGATCTCGACCGGCCGACCAGCGCGCAGGGCCAGGGCGGCGGCGTGGCGCTGCACGATCTTCACGACCCCGCAGCCAACGGTGCCCAGCCCGGCGATGCCAAGGCGTATCGGATCGGTCATCTGTTGCACTCCCGTGACGGACAATCTGCCGGGCTCTGTAGCCTTTTGGCCGGGGTTCTGCAATGTCGCGGCCGGGGCGGCGCGGGTGGCGAGGGCGGTGCGGGCGGCGAGGGTGGCCGGGGCGGTGCGGGCGCAAGAAGATGCCCGCGCCCGTGCCCACGCCCGTGCCTGCGCCCGTGCCTGCGCCCGTGCCCGTGCCCGGACCGGAGCCCGCGCCGGACGACGCCACGGCCGGGCGCCACGGCCGGGTGCCATGGCCGGGTGCGACCGCGACGCGCCCTTTGCCCGTCAGCCGCGCGGCGGGAAGTGGCGCGCCACCGCGGCCATCAGCCGGGCGCGACTGCGCGCATCGATCACGACGCCGTGCATCGCCGCCGCCCGCCGTTGCAGCGCGGCCATCCGCGCGGCCAGCCGCCGGGCCTCCTGCCCAGAGGCGGCGCCCGGTTCGGACAGGCCGGCGTCGCGCGCCGATGAAACCAGCGAGTCCATCGGCAGCAGGGCCGGATAGCCCGCGCCCCGCAGCGCCGGTGAAACCGCATTTTCCAGGTCCGGGAAATCGGCGCATCCCGCCGCAAGGATCAGCGCCGCCGCGCCAATGAACGCAAGTCGTGGCATTCGCTCTCCTGGTCCCGATCGCCACGTTCATACGGTCAGCGCGGTGCCGGATGCAAGCGGGCTCTATCAATTGAACGCATGTTCACCTAGAAACCGGTCATGGCTAGAAAAACCGGATCCCATTCGAACATCACCGGGCCGCTGGTCAGGCAGGCGGCGGTCCGCCTGTTTGCCCGGCACGGCTATGCCGCCGTCTCCATGCGCCGGATCGCTGCCGAGGTCGGGGTGCAGGCGGGGGCGCTGTATCTTTATACGCCGGACAAGCAGACCCTGCTGTTCGACCTGATGCGCGAACATCTCGAAACCCTGCTGCAGGCATGGGAGCGCGAGCAAAAGCCCGACGATCCGCTGGCGCGGCTGGAGCATTTCTGCCGGTTTCACATCGCCTACCATCTGGAGCGCCCGGAGTCGGTTTTCATCGCCTACATGGAGTTGCGAAACCTGGCGCCCGACAATTTCCGCATTGTCGAAAAACTGCGGCGCCGATACGAGGATGCGCTGGAAAGCATCCTGGCCGACGGGCAGGAAGCGGGGGTGTTCAACGTGCCCGACCGGCGCCTGGCGACCATGGCGCTGATCGCCATGCTGACCGGGGTCAATACCTGGTATCAGGAGGGCGGGCGGCTCAGCCGCGAACGGGTGGCGGATATCTACTGGGACATGGCGCGCGGCGCGGTCGGGGCCTGAGCCGGCGCGCAGGGGCGAAAACGGCGGCAGGGGCGGCGATGGACAGGATGCAAAGCGACGTGATTGCGACGATAACCCCGAACCCGCTGCGCCGGGCGATCTCGGTTTCGGTGATCGCGGCGCTCGGGGGGGCGCTGATCCTGCTGGGCCTTGCCGCGGACGGGCTGGGGCTGGCGGGTCAGCTGGTGCTGGCAGGGGGCGGCGCCGCGGTTCTGGTGCTGGCCGAGCGGCTGCGTCGGGCGACGGCGCTGACGCTCGAGCTTGCCGGCGACCGGCTGGTGGACGGGGCGGGCCGGGTCCTGTGCCGGATCGACGATGTCAGCCGGGTCGAGCGCGGCGCGCTGGCGTTCAAGCCGGCGAACGGGTTCGTGCTGCACCTGCGCGCGCCGATGCCGCCGCGTGTCTGGGCGCCGGGGCTGTGGTGGCGGTTCGGTCGGCGCGTGGGCGTGGGCGGGGCGGTGACCCCGGCGCAGGCGCGCTTCATGGCAGAGGCCATCGATGCGCGGGTATCGCAGCGAGGCGCGGCGTCGTGAACGGCCCGACATCGCCCGTGCGCATGCCCGTGCCCGTTCCCGTTCCTGTGCGCAGGGCTTCCGGCCGGTCGTTGCTCAGCTGTGCCAGAGAAGCTGCGGCGCGAAACGCGGTCGGGTCACCGTGAAGCTCACCAGATCGCGCCCGGCGAAGGTGAACAGCGGGTTCGTGAACGGCGGGAAATACTGGCGCGAGGTTTCCACGAAGATCAACCGGTCGCCATAGGCGAACAGCGGGATCTTGGACTTGTAGAAGGTGATGTCATTGGCACCCAGGCTGCGCGCGCCGTTCGTGCCATGCGACCAGACCCAGGAAAGCTGGCGGCTGTTTTCGTCGGTGCAGTTGGCCGTGCAGCGCACGACGCTGACGCGGATCCAGCTGTTTTCCGGCCCCGCGTGGGTCATGAAGCGGAACACCTTGTCCAGGCCGTTCAGGAAATTCTGGTCAACGGGGTCGGTCTGGCGCGAAAGCATGTCGCTGATCGTGTAATTCGCCCGATACGAGGTGTTCTGCGCCTTGAAGGCGTCAAAGAAGACGTAAAGCGCGATCAGGAAAAAGATCAGCATCGGAAAGGCGAATATCGCCTCGACCGAGAGGCTGCCGCGTTCGTCCGAACGCCAGAACCCGAGGATTTTTCCGGCAAGCTTCTTCATGGTTGGCCCCTATGGCTCGTTGACGAAGGCGGACATGGAAACCAGCGCATACGAGCCGGAGGCATCGTGCTGCAGTTTTCCGGCCAGCGCCGAAGTCGGGAAAAACGGCTCGTAGACCGAACACACCCGCACCAGCATCAACTCGTTCTTGACGCCGGGCGTGAACTGCAGGACCGGGGTGATGTTCTGGGACCGGTCGACGCATTGCGTGGCCCCGGTCAGCGGCCCCCAGGTGGTGGTGGATATCGGGCGCAGTTCGATGGTCAGCGAATTCAGGCAGTCCGGGATCAGGATCGAGCGGTTGCAGATCGCCTGTTTCAGCCCGGTCACGTTCATCGGCGTCAGCGTGCCCAGCCGGATTTCGCGCATGGCAAGATCCACGGCGCGGTCCAGAAGAACGCTTCTGGTCTGCAGAAAGCCGATCTCGACCGCCATCAGCACGACGGTGATGATGGCCGGGAACAGGAACACGAACTCGATCGTCGCGTTGCCGTCGTCGCGGCGCATCGCCGCCCGGGCGGCGCGCCATGTCTTGCCGAACAGTCCCATCAGTTCGTCAACCTCAACTCGTGAATCTTGCGGGCGATGGATGCGAAGGCGTCGCGAAGATCCGTGCCCTGCACGTCGAAGTGGTGCGAGGGCGACGTGGCGCAGTTCCGCAGCACCTGGTTGGACGCGGTCGTGGTCTCGAAACCGATCGTGAAGATCACGATGCCCTGGTTCTTTGCGGCGGTGCACAGGTTGTTCAGGCGCTGGTTCTTGATGCTGGTGTAGTCGTAGCTGGCAAGCTTCCACCACCTGTTGCCATTGTTGATCCCCGCGCTGTTGAGAGCATTGGCCACGGTCATGACGTGATAGCGTTCCCAGACATCGGCCCAGTCCAGCCGCGTGGCATTGTTGCCGCCGTCCGGGGTCCAGCTCCAGTCGCCGTGGTCCAGCCGCCGGTAGGGCCTGTAGCCGGCATTGTCGCGCGCCGCGTTATAGACCGAGATGTGGTCCTGCTGGGCGTTCCAGCCGCCCGGCGGAATGGCCGAGTGGTTGCTCTTGACCACGTAGAAGGGCGACGGCCCGGAACGGAACTGGTTCTTCACCCAGATGCGCGAGGTGTTGATGCCGTCTGTCATCAGCACCATCACCTTGGTGTTGCGCGGCTTGGTGTAGTCATAGGGACGCCCGGCGAAGTTCGCGTCGATCAGGCCGCTGTTGACCATGTTGGTCAGGCCCGGCCGGAACGCGGGATCCAGCAGAGCGGCCCCCCATTTGGCGGCCAGGTCGATCGAGGTGTTGCCGCCTGCATACAGCCCGTCGATGGCCGTCTGCAACGCGGTGTAGTCGTCGGCATAGGGAATGATTGTGCGTCTGTTGTAAGGCGCGACGTTCGGCGGGCATTCGCGTGCGTGATCACGCGCATTCCGGCCGCTGTAGCCGCCGTAGCCCGACCAGAAGTCAAGCTGGGTCGAGCGCTTGATGCTGGGGTTCGTCGACGGCGGGTTGGACGCGTTGATGACCTGGGGGTCCAGCGCCAGCGGAACGCTGTTGTAGTCCGAGCCGCCAAGATCGATACAGCTGGAATTGGTGTGTTCCTCGGTGGTGTCGAACTGCTGCAGCAGCGCTTCTCCGGCGATCACCTGGTGGTTGTAGGGGATCATCGAGATCGAAACCGTGTTCGGCTGGACCACGCAGTTTCCGTTGTAGGGCGGCACCGCGTCCGGGTCGCACTGCATCAGGTAGACGAACTCTTTCGCCGCGGTTTTCAGCACGTCGATTTTCGAGCCGCCGCTCTGGGCGGACTGGTTCATGGAGCCCGACACGTCAAGCACCAGCGACACTTCCAGATCGTCGATGCTTTCCTCGGCTTCCCCGGCCGAGGGCGCGGACAGCTTGTTGATGCCCGGGAATTTCAGGAAGAACGTGTTGATGTCCGCAACCGCCGAGGCCGAAACGGTTTTCGAGGTCAGGGTCCTGGTCACGGTCACCGATTTCAGGGTCGAGCCAAGGCCCGCCTTGTTGAAATAGTCGTGGACCACGTTCTGGGAGTTGAGCGTCTGGTCGAGGCTTGCCGCGGCCAGGACGGCACGGTCCAGCGTGCTCTGCATGCGCGAGCGCTGCGTTTCGGCGCGCATCAGATCCACCGCCATGCCGCCGATGACGACCATGATCAGCAGCATGAAAAGCGAGAAGATGATCAGCGAGCCGCGCTCGTCACGGGCAAAGGATGCCGTGTGGCGGGCCAGCCTGCGGGACACCCGCGCCCTGGCGGGGGTTGCGGCGGGGGTTGCGGGGGGGGCCGGCACGCGCGCGAGGCGGGAGAAAACGAATTCCGGATCGGGACCGGTCTCCGGGCAGCCGGATTTCTTCGCAGACATCACAAATTCCTTCCAGGTAGGCCATCGGGTCAAATCGCAGGCCCGTGGCAGAATGGCCTTGAGCTTGGCGCTAAGATTCAGGCCAACTGTGGCAATAATTGGGCGGTGGCAAGGTTCCTGACGCGAGCGCGTTGCATCCGGCGCAATCGGGCAACGATCGGCGGACGATCGGTTCAGGCGGGCGGCATTGTTTCTGATGCGCCGACAGTGTGCCGGGCAGATGAAGAATCACTTCGGGGTTAATCCGGCTTTCATCCCTTGTCTGGCAGGGTATTGTGGCGATGGCCGGGGCACCGGCTTTCGATTCGAGCGTTCCAGAAGGAAAACCGCATGGCCACGAAGACCGAACCGAGCTTTCGCGAATCCGTCGATCTGATGTTCAACCGTGCGGTGGCCCTGATGGACCTGCCGCCGGGGCTGGAAGAAAAGATCCGGGTCTGCAATGCCACCTACATGGTGCGTTTCGGGGTGCGGCTGCGCGGCCGGATCCAGACCTTCACCGGCTACCGCTCGGTACATTCGGAACATATGGAACCGGTGAAGGGCGGCATCCGCTATGCGATGGGCGTCAACCAGGACGAGGTCGAGGCACTCGCCGCGCTGATGACCTACAAATGCGCGCTGGTCGAAGCGCCGTTCGGCGGGTCCAAGGGGGGGCTGTGCATCGACCCGCGCGACTATGACGAATTCGAACTGGAAATGATCACCAGGCGGTTCGCATACGAACTGGCCAAGCGCGATCTGATCAGCCCCAGCCAGAACGTGCCGGCGCCCGACATGGGCACGGGCGAACGCGAAATGGCGTGGATCGCGGACCAGTATGCGCGGATGAACACTACCGACATCAACGCGCGCGCCTGCGTCACCGGCAAGCCCATCGGCGCGGGCGGCATCGCCGGCCGGGTCGAGGCGACGGGCCGCGGCGTGCAATATGCGCTGCAGGAATTCTTCCGCCATCCAGAAGATGTCGAAAAAGCCGGGCTGTCGGGCAGTCTGGAGGGGAAAAGGATTATCGTTCAGGGGCTTGGGAATGTCGGCTATCACGCCGCAAAGTTCCTGTCCGAAGAGGACGGCGCCAGGATCATCGGCATTATCGAACGTGACGGCGCGCTGATCGATGACAACGGGCTGGACGTGGAAGCGGTGCACCAGTGGATCGGCAAGCATGGCGGGATCGCCGGCTTCCCCGAGGTGCTGCATGTTGCCGAAGGGGCCAGCGCGCTGGAGCATGACTGCGACATCCTGATCCCGGCGGCGCTGGAAGGGGTGATCCACATGGGCAATGCGGCCGCCATCAGGGCGCCGCTGATCATCGAGGCGGCGAACGGGCCGGTGACGGCGGGCGCCGACGAGATCCTGCGCGAAAAGGGCACGGTGATCATCCCGGACATGTATGCCAATGCCGGCGGGGTGACGGTGTCCTACTTCGAATGGGTCAAGAACCTTGGCCATATCCGCTTTGGCCGGATGCAGCGCCGCCAGGAGGAAAAACGCCACCAGCTGGTTCTGGACGAACTGGAGCGGCTGGACCGCTACCTCGGCGATGCCTGGTCGCTTTCGGCCGACTTCAAGGAAAAATACCTGCGCGGCGCGGACGAGCTTGAGCTGGTGCGCTCGGGCCTGGACGATACCATGCGCGAGGCATACCAGTCCATGCACGAGGTCTGGAACGCGCGCGAGGATGTGCACGACCTGCGGGTCGCCGCCTATCTGGTGGCGATCGACCGGGTCGCCAAGAGCTATCGGGCCAAGGGGCTGTAGCGCGCGGACCCGCCGCCCGACCGGACCTGCCGTCCGACCGGGCTCGCCGCCGCCGCCGGGGCGGGTCGAAACGCCGGCGCACCCTGCGCGGGCTGCTGCGATGCGCCCGGCCACGCGGGGCCGGTCTCTCTCGCCGGTCTCTCTCCAGGACGCCGCACGGGCTGCGCCGACGGCGCCCCGGGGCGCGGCATGCGGTGCGCCCCGTCTTGCGGAATGCAGTGCGTCCGGCCAGTGGCGCGCGCGGCGCGGGGCTTGCATTCGCCCGATCGACGGGCAATCCTGCCCGTGGATGTGCCCGGTATGGAGAAGGGATGCGGTATTCGGCGGCAAGGGTCCTGTGGCAGGGCCTGACGGGCAACCGGGGCTGGGGCTCGGTCTGGCGGTCGCGCGCCCCGCGCGATTCCTACGACGTGGTGATCATCGGCGGGGGCGGGCACGGGCTTGCGACCGCCTATTACCTGGCGCGGGACTACCGGGTGGGTCGGATTGCCGTTCTGGAAAAGGGCTACCTTGGCGGCGGCAACATCGGGCGCAACACGACGGTCGTGCGTGCGGACTATTCGCTCCCGGGCAACTCCGAGTTCTATTCGCATTCGCTCCGGCTCTGGGAAGGGCTTGCGCGCGAACTGAACTACAACGTGATGCTGTCGCAACGCGGCGTGATCCGCCTGTTTCACACGGACGGACAGCGCGACAATGCCGCGCGCGTGGCCAATGCGATCATCAACCGCGGCGATGATGCCGAGCTTCTCGACCGTGGCGCGCTGCGTCGCCTGCTGCCCTTTCTCGACCACGACAACGGCCGCTTCCCG
>JALSRF010000099.1 GCA_026984895.1 Paracoccaceae bacterium | reverse complement strand
GCTCGCCTCACACACACACACGCGTTGGAACAGGAGATTTCCCATGGGCCCATTCCCGCACGATGCGCCGCGCGCCGAGATATCCGAAGACAACCCCGCCGGCACCGACGGGTTCGAGTTTGTCGAGTTTTCGCATCCCGATGACCCGCAGATGCTGCGCGACCTCTTCGCGCGCATGGGATTTTCCCATACCGCCACCCACAAGACACGGGCGATCGAGCTCTGGCAACAGGGGGATGTCAGCTATCTGCTCAACGCCGAACCGGACTCCTTTGCGATGCGCTTTGCCGGTGCGCACGGTCCCTGTGCCCCGTCCATGGGCTGGCGCGTGGTGGATGCCGGGCGGGCCTTCCGGCATGCCCTGTCGAAAGGGGCGACACCCTTCGAGGGGCCGGGCAAGTCGCTGGACGCGCCCGCCATCCTGGGCATCGGCGGATCGCTGATCTACTTCATCGACGCATACCGCGAGGCCAGCCCCTACAACGCCGAATTCGACTGGCTGGCCGCCGCAAACCCGGCGGGGGTGGGATTCTACTACCTCGATCATCTGACAAACAACGTCGAGCGGGGCAACATGGACAAGTGGTTCCGTTTTTACGGCGATGTGTTCAATTTCCGGGAAATCCGCTTTTTCGATATCGAGGGAAAGTATACCGGCCTTTACAGCCGCGCGCTGACCTCGCCGTGCGGTCGCATACGGATACCGGTCAACGAGGACCGCTCGGATTCGGGTCAGGTCGCCGAATATCTCCGGCGCTACCGGGGCGAGGGCATCCAGCATATCGCCATCGGCACCGATGACATCTACCGCGCCACCGATGCCCTTGCCGCCCGCGGGCTGCGGTTCATGCCGCCGCCCCCGCCGGCCTATTACGAAATGTCGAAGGAGCGCGTCGCGGGCCACCAGGAGCCGCTGGAAGATCTGGCGCGCCACGGCATCCTGATCGACGGCGAAGGGGTGGTGGACGGCGGGCAGACGCGCATCCTGCTGCAGATCTTCTCGAAGACCGTGATCGGCCCGATCTTTTTCGAGTTCATCCAGCGCAAGGGCGATGACGGCTTTGGCGAAGGCAATTTCCGCGCCCTGTTCGAAAGCATCGAACGCGACCAGATCGAGCGCGGCGTGCTGAAGACCGGCTGATCTGTCAGACCGGCTGAACTGTCCGCCGTCCCGGAGCCCCCCGGTTCCGGCCCCCCGGTTCCGGCACCGCCACGCGTTTGCCGTTCCCTTGCGCGGCCCGCTTGCGCCGCGCCGGGTGCGCCCCTGCCGCTTTCCCGATCCCGGTCCCGATCCCGCCCCCGGTTCCCGGCCCCGATCCCGCCCCGGCTCCCGGGCCTCCGGGCCCTGGCGCTGGGGGGCGCGGCGCCTGGCTCAGGAGGGAATTTCCAGGGTGATCGCGCGCCCGTGCTTGATGTATCGCAACGAGCGCTTGCCGATCTCGGCGACCTGGCCGCCGTCCAGCCTGTCGCCCACCTTGACCTTCACGAAGCGTCCGCTTCGCAGGCGCACCAGCGCGCGGCGGTCCGATGACGAACCATAGACGCCGATCAGATTGACGCGCGAAAGCGACAGCACGTTTTCCTGCGTCGCCGAGCGCGCAACCGAAGCCTTGGTCGGAATGCCCGGCCGGCCCGCCACGGCGCCGGCCGAAGCCGATGCCGACGCGCGGCCGGGCGCCCCGTTCGCGGTGGCTTCGGCCAGGGCCTTTCTCACCGCGCTGGCAAAGTTGCGCGGGCGAACGGTCGGGCGACGGGACGACACGACAGCCAGCCGTGTCGGTGTCCGGTCCAGGTTTGCGCGCTCCTGCACCGATGCCGGGCGCGCGCGCGGGCGGATGCGGGCCAGTTCGGCCCGGGTGCGTCCGCCCAGAAGGGTGCGTTCGATCCTGTCGCTGAAATCGGCGGGGCGGGCCACCGGGCGGATCGCGGCCAGGGCGCTGCGATCGGGCACCGACACCGGCGCGATGGATCGAGGGCGGGCAATGCCGGCAACAGGCGGCCTGCCGGAGAAAATCAGCACGCCGCCCGGCGACATGGTGCCCTCGGGGCTGGCGCGCACCAGGCCGCGCGCGTCCAGTTCAAACCGCGTGCCCGGCGGGAAGGGCGGGATCTGGCGGCCGGGCGAGCGGTCGTCGTCGGCCCCGCTCAGCGCCGGCATCGCCAGCGCATCGTGCAGGATCACATCGCGGTCCAGCGAGGCAACATAGAGATCGTCCAGCCGGTCCGTATCCACGTCCACGGGCGGGATCGGGTCCAGCGGCCAGATGCCCGTGCGCGCGTGCAGGGCCCGGGCCTCGTCGGGGGTCAGATCGGGTATCCGCGCGCCGGTTTCGGCCAGTTCGGCCGCATCGGGGGGCGCGATCTGCCCGGTTGGCGCGCCTGGCGTGGGCGAGATCGGCGCGCCGGGGGCCGGGGCTTGGGCCCTGCCTTCGCCGGAGGGGGCCGGGGCCTCTTCGGGGGCGGCCGGAGGCGCCGTGTCCTGCGGGGCAAGCGCGGCACGCGCATCAAGCGACTGCGGCGCCGGTCCGGGCGATGGCGGCGCGCCCGGCTCGCCGCCCGACCCGCCGCCCGACCCGCCGCGCGCTGCGGCAAGATCGGGCAGGGCCGGGCCGTTTTCGGCGCCGCCGGGGGCGGGCGGTGCCTGCGGTGCCAGCGCGGCGGTTTGCGGGGGGGCGGCCCCGGTTTGCGGGGGGGCGTTCGCACCGTCCTCGACGGGCTGCTGCACGGGGGGCAGCGGTTCGCCGGCCGCCTGCTGCGCGCTTGCCGGCGGCGTCTCGGGCGGCGCGGTTCCGGCGGGCGCGGATTCGGGCGATGCGGTCTCGGGCGGCGCGGTGTCCGTGCCGGCAGCGGTGTCCGTGCCGGCAGCGGTGGTATCGGCAGCGGTGGTATCGGCGGGGGTGGTATCGGCGGGGGCCGACGCAACCCGGTCATCGCCCGCGCCGGGGGTGTCCGCGGGCCCGATTCCCAGCCAGGCGCCGATATCCGGCTTGCCAAGAAAAATTCCCGAAAGGATCGCCGCCAGGAGCATCGTCAGCACCAGGGCAACCACCAGATACAGGCCCAGGTATTTCGGTTTGCCCCCGACCCGGGGCGGCTGGGTGGCGGTGAAGATGTTGGCGATCGGCTCCGTGCCGGCGCGAATCGGTGCCCGGGCGCGGGTCGCCTCGGCGGCAGGCGCCTGCGCACGGTTCTGCGCGCTGTTTCCGGCCAGAGCAGCGCGGGCATCGGAGCTCAGCCGCACGCGCGCTGCGGCCCCGGGTTTCCTGGCCGTTTCGCCGGTGGCGCCCTCGCCCGGGGCGCCGGTTCCGGTGCCGTCGCGGGCGGTGTGGGCGCCGATATCGTCCGCAGCCCGGCCCGGTTCGCCAGCGTCAG
Source organism: Paracoccaceae bacterium (assembly GCA_026984895.1). Lineage (GTDB taxonomy): Bacteria > Pseudomonadota > Alphaproteobacteria > Rhodobacterales > Rhodobacteraceae > JAJRUE01. The sequence continues at coordinate 1,043 of JALSRF010000099.1, read as the reverse complement.
CCCTGGTGCCGTAGAGCAGTATCCTGGGATCGCGTTCGAGCCGGTGTGACGCCCCTTGCAACGCGCCATCGTCAGACCTGCTGCTCAGAAACAGGGGCCGGCCTTTGGCGCCGTCGCGGGGGGCCGCGGCGGCCGGTTCGTCGGCGTGTCCGGCCCGCGCGCCATGGCCCTTCGCGCCGTCGTCCTGTGCGACCGGGGCGGCCGTGTCGTCGGCATCGGCACGGCCCTGTTTCGCGTCGCCCGGCGGCGCGCCGTCTTCGCGAACCGGCGCGCGCTTGTTCCCGGAACCGGGTTCGGCCCTGTCCGTCGATCGGTCCGCGCCAACGCCCGGGCCGCGTGCGATGAGGCTGTCGCTGACCCGGGCCCAGCCGGGTGTCTCCCGCGCCTCGCCGCCGGTCGGGGCGACGATGACGATCGCCTCGCTGTCGCGTTCGACCCGGTCGTTGCGGTGCACGAGCTCGGCGCTGGCCTGCGTCGGCCCGAACCACGGTTCGCCCGGGAAGCTGCCCTCGGGCGGGATCGCCACGAACGAGACGGGGTTGAAACGGTGCCTGGTCGCAAACTCTTCGGCTTCGTCCAGGGTCTCGCGCGCGACGGCAGCGACATGCGCCTTGCCATCGCCGGCGTCCTTCCAGTCAAAGGTCAACTCGTCCAGCGCATAGGGCGTCAAGCCGTCCAGCGCCTTGAGAAGCGCGCGATGACGGGCCTTGTCGGTCTTGCCCGGCGCGTCGAGTATCCGGTAGAGGATCTGCGAATTCGGCAGCACGAGCTTGGTTGCGAACTGCCCGGAGGCCAGGTCCGCCGCCGTCTTGCGCAGATAGCGCAGCCTGTCGCCGAGATCGGGCGCATCCAGCGCGGCTTCGCCGATCTTGTGCCACCCGCCATCCGCCGCGCGATGCAGCAGGCTCAGGCCGTCGTGGCTCAGGTTCAGGGCGAAACTCGGCTTCATCGGCTGGGTCTAACACATGCTCGGAACTGATCAGGTCTTTTCGCCTGTCATCCGAGCCTATAGCAGCTTTTCGCCGAGGGAAAGGAAAATGGCC
>JALSRF010000098.1 GCA_026984895.1 Paracoccaceae bacterium | reverse complement strand
ACAGCCGCGCCGCGGCGGCGCCGTCACACCCCCAGACACCAACGCATCACCGCCTTTTGCGCATGCAGCCGGTTTTCGGCCTCGTCGAACACCACCGAATGCGCGCCGTCCATGACCTTCGAGGTCACTTCCTCGTCCCGGTGCGCGGGCAGGCAGTGCATGAAGAGCGCGTCGGGCTTTGCGCGCGCCATCAGGGCGTCATTGACCTGGTAGGGGCGCAGCTGGTTGTGCCGGCGTTCGCGCGCGCTCGGGCTGTCGTGCATCGACACCCAGGTATCGGTCACGACCAGATCGGCGCCCTCGACCGCGCGCAGCGGATCGCGTTCGATCTCGACGCGCGACCCTTTCGAGCGGGCAAAGGCGATCGCCTCTGTTTCCGGTTCCAGGGACTGCGGGCCGGTGAAGGTGAAATCGAAGCCGAACTGCCCCGCCCCGTGCAGGAACGAGGCGCAGACGTTGTTGCCGTCGCCGGACCAGACGACCTTCTTGCCGGCGATCGGGCCGCGGTGTTCCTCGTAGGTCATCACGTCGGCCATGATCTGGCAGGGATGGGTGCGGTTGGTCAGCCCGTTGATCACCGGCACCGAGGCGTATTCGGCCATTTCCTGCACCGTGGCTTCCTCGTAGGTGCGCATCATGATCAGATCGACATAGCGCGACAGCACGCGGGCGGTGTCGGCGATGCTTTCGCCGTGGCCGAGCTGCATGTCGGAGCCCGACAGCACCATCGTCTGTCCGCCCATCTGGCGCGCGCCCACATCGAAGCTGACCCGGGTGCGGGTCGAGGGTTTTTCGAAGATCAGCGCCACCATGCGGCCGGCGAGCGGCCGGTCGTCATCCGGGGCCCCCCGGGGGCGGTCCTTGCGGGCCTGTTTCATGGCGCGCGCCTGGTCGATCATGGCCCGGAGCGCGGCGGGCTCGGCGGTGTGCAGGTCGAGAAAATGGTTCATCGGTCGGTTTTCCGTGTCTGGGGGGGTGAGGGGCTGCCTGCCCCTCCTGGCCTGCGGCCAGTTCACCCCGGGGATATTTGCGGACAGAAGAAGATCAGGTCTCGGGGCGCAGCCGGCTGGCGGCGGCGTCGAGTGCGGCGATTGCGGTGGCGATGTCCTCTTTGCTGATGTTGAGCGGCGGCAGCAGGCGCACCACGTTGTCGGCGGCGGGCACGGTGAGGACATGTTCGTCGTAGCCGGCCTGCACCAGGTCGGTATTGGCGACGGCGCATTTCAGGCCGAGCATCAGCCCGGCGCCGCGGACCTCTTCGAAGACATCCGGGTGCTGGGCGACGAGTCCCTCCAGTTTCTGGCGGAAAAATCCGGCCTTTTCGCTGATCTGTTCCAGAAACGCCGGCTCGGCGACGATTTCCATGACCTTCAGCCCCACCGCGCAGCCCAGCGGGTTGCCGCCGTAGGTCGAGCCGTGGCTGCCCGCGCCCATGCCGGCCGCAGCGCTTTCGGTGGCCAGCACCGCGCCCAGCGGAAAGCCGCCGCCGATGCCCTTGGCGACCATCATGATGTCGGGCGCGATCCCGGCCCATTCGTGGGCAAAGAGGCGCCCGGTGCGGCCCATGCCGCATTGCACCTCGTCCAGGATCAGCAGCGTGCCGGTTTCGTCGCACAGCGCGCGCAGATCGCGCAGGAAGGCATCGGGCGCGGGCCGGATGCCGCCTTCGCCCTGGATCGGCTCGATCAGGATGGCGGCGGTGGTATCGCCGAGCGCCGCGCGCACCGCCTCGATATCGGCGAACGGCAGCTGGGTGAAGCCCGGCAGCAGCGGCGCGAAACCCTGGGTGAGCTTGTCCGATCCAGCAGCCGAGATCGCCGCGATCGAGCGGCCGTGGAAGGCGCCCTCGAAGGTGAGGATTTCGGTGCGCGCGGGCTGCCCGGCCTGGTGCCAGTGCCTGCGCGCCATCTTGACCGCCAGTTCCAGCGCCTCGGTGCCGGAATTGGTGAAGAACACGGTGTCGGCAAAGGTCCGTTCCACCAGCATGTCGGCCAGTGCCTGTTGTTGCGGAATCCGGTAGAGGTTGGAGACGTGCCAGAGCTTTTCTGCCTGCCCCTCGAGCGCCGCGACCAGCGCCGGGCTGGCATGGCCCAGCGCGTTCACCCCGATCCCGGCGCCGAGGTCCAGGTATCGGCGACCGCGGTCGTCGGTCAGCCAGCTGCCTTCGCCGGAGACGAAGGAAAGCGGCGCGCGATTGTAGGTCGGCAGGACGGTGGGGATCATGGATCATCAACCTTTCCAAGGAAGCCCAACTGGTGCCCGAGGGGCGAGGGCGTGTCAATATTGTCGCGAGATTTCGCGCAAGATGCGCTGTTGGCGGATCGGCATTGCGGGAAGCGGTGCCGCGCAGGTGCGGCTGAGATCGGGGCGCCCCCGGGGCGCCGCACCTTATCGGCGTCGGCGGCGGGGTGCGGCGATGGTGGCAAATCCGGTCATGGCGCGCTGATAGCGAACCGTCGCGCCCCTGTCCAGAGCAATCGCCCTGGCCGGGGCTTTTGGCCTTATCCGCGCTTGTATCCCCCGGCTCAAAAGGAGTAAGCTGTGCGCCGAACGAAGGCCCCTGCCCTTGTTCGCCTGCCATATGGGGAATGCTCATGTCCTGGACCGACGAACGCGTCGAAAAGCTGAAGAAGATGTGGGGCGAGGGCCAGTCGGCCAGCCAGATCGCCAAGGAGCTTGGCGGCGTGACCCGCAATGCGGTAATCGGCAAGGTGCATCGGCTCGGGCTGTCGAACCGCTCGGGCGGCGGTGGCGTGACAAAGACCGCCCCCAAGGAAAAGGCGCGGGCATCGGCCAGGGCCAAGCCCGCGACCAAGGCCGCCCGCACCGATGCGGCGCAGCCCGCCGCCACGCCCATGCCCGAAAGTGCCGCGAAACCGGCCGGACCGGCACGCCGCCCGATCATTCCGGCCGGCCAGCCGCTGCCGCCCCAACCCAGCGCCAACGAGATCAGCCCCGAAGCGCTGGCCAGCGTGCGCGAGGTGGAAAAGAAGGCGAAAAAGCTGAGCCTGATGGAACTGACCGAACGCACCTGCAAATGGCCGATCGGCGATCCGGCGACCGATGAATTCTGGTTCTGCGGTCTCGCGGTGAAGCCAGGGAAACCCTATTGCGAGGCGCATGTGGGCGTGGCGTTCCAGCCCATGTCGTCGCGACGCGACCGCCGCCGCTAGCCGCCGCCTTCTGCCGGCGCCGTCTGCCATCGGGCGCGCTGGCACCACTGGCTGGCACTACCGGGCGGGCCGGCCGGCGGCCGGTGCACGTTTTCCCCTGAACGGGCCCCGCTGGCTGTTTCTCAGTGCACGTTGACCGGGGCCAGATCGTTCTGGCGGGCGATCACGAAGGCAAGGGCGCGTTCGCGCACAAGCGCAAGGCGCTCGCCATTTTCCGAATGCAGCGCATAAAGGCGCCTGCTGCCCGTCGCCCTGGCCTGCGCGCGCAGTTCTCCGGGCAGTTCGTCAACATCGACCGGCCGCACATAGACGATCGGCTGGCCGCTGTCCGGCAAGTGATCGAATTTGCTGTTCACGGGTTACCTCAGGTCCTTGCGTCGGAGTTTATCTTGATGGTCTGAACCACCGTTTCGGGTTGAACGCGGTGCAAATCCACATGCAGAAGGCCGTTTTCGGTGTGGGCTGCGGCCACCTCCACCCCCTCGGCCAGAACGAACGTGCGCTGGAACTGGCGCGCAGCGATGCCCTGATGCAGGAACACGCGCCCCTTGTCGGCCTCTTCCTGCCGCCCGCGGATCACCAGTTGCCGGTCTTCGACGGTGATCGACAGATCGTTCTCCGAAAACCCCGCAACCGCCAGCGTGATGCGATAGCCGTCCTCGCTGGTCTGTTCGATGTTGAACGGCGGGTAACCCCCAAGATCGCTTTTCCGGGTCTTTTCCACCAGCCGTTCAAGCTGATCGAACCCAAGAAGCATCGGGTGGGAACTGAGTGCAATTCGGGTCATTCGCGTGTCCTTCTCAAAGCGACAATCGACAGCTGGCCCCCGCAGGCGGCCTGAACACAATATGGGAAGGAAACCCCACGCCTGCAAGGCCCGCCCGCCTGCATTTCCTGCGCCCTGCCTTGGCGCAACGGCCCGGACGCGTTAGTTTGACACCGTGTCATGATGGCGAGTCGGATCGGAGCGGCATGAACAGCACCACCAGGATGGATCACAAGGAGGTTCTGCGGGTGAAGCTGGAAGTGCTGCGCCGCGAGCACCGGGATCTGGACGAAGCGATCCATGCGCTTCAGCACAGCGGGCATGCCGATCCGCTCCGCCTGAGGCGGCTGAAAAAGCAGAAACTGGCGCTGAAGGACCGGATCGCCCGGATCGAGGACGAACTGACCCCCGACATCATTGCCTGAGCCGCGGCCCCGGGGGCGCGGCGCGGGGACGGGGCAGAGCGCGGGGATGGCGGCGCGGGGACGGGCCAG
>JALSRF010000097.1 GCA_026984895.1 Paracoccaceae bacterium | reverse complement strand
CGGCGGACGGTGCTGACGCGGCGGACGCAGCGGACGGGGCGGACGGCGGCGCGACGTGACGCGACACCGCCGGCCTGCCCGTGTGCCTGCCCGCTCGCCCGTCGGCCGCCGCCGCTGCCGCCACAACCTCCCCGATTCGGCCCGTCCGGCTTCGGCCCGTCCGGCGGCGCGCGGCGCCGGCGGATGCCCGGGGCAGGGGCGCTGACACCCATGGGCGGGTCCGCCTTGTCCGCGTGCGGCGCCATGGCCCTTTCCAAGCCGGGCGCAGGTGCCTAAATGGCCCGCATGGACAAGACACTTCACATCGTCGGCGGCGGCATGGCCGGCAGCGAGGCCGCCTGGCAGGCGGCGACGCGCGGGGTGCGGGTGGTGATCCACGAAATGCGCCCGAAGGTGGCGACCTTCGCCCACAAGACCGGCAACCTGGCCGAAATGGTCTGTTCGAACTCGCTGCGTTCGGACGACGACGAGCACAATGCGGTCGGGCTGCTGCACTGGGAAATGCGTGCCGCGGGCGGGCTGATCATGGAAATGGCGGATGCGCATGCCCTGCCGGCGGGCGGCGCGCTGGCGGTGGACCGCGATGCGTTTTCGCTGGGCGTGACGCGGCGGTTGCTGGCCCATCCCGGGGTCTCGCTGGACACCGCCGAGATCACCGCCCTTCCCGATGACGGCCACTGGATTTTCGCCACGGGACCACTGACCTCGGACCGGCTCGGGCGCGCCATTGCCCGCGAGGCCGGGCAGGACAGCCTGGCGTTTTTCGACGCGATCGCGCCGATCGTGCATGCCGACAGCATCGACATGAGCGTGGCCTGGGAACAGTCGCGCTATGACAAGGGCGAAACCGAGGAAGAGCGGCGCGCCTATATCAACTGTCCGATGGACCGGGCGCGCTACGACGCCTTCATCGATGCGTTGCTGGCCGCCGAAAAGACCGAATTTCACCCCGGCGAAACCGCCGGCTATTTCGACGGCTGCCTGCCGATCGAGGTGATGGCCGAGCGTGGCCGCGAGACCCTGCGCCACGGGCCGATGAAGCCGGTCGGTCTGACCAATGCGCATGCGCCCGAGCAAAAGCCCCACGCCGTGGTGCAGCTTCGCCGGGACAACAGGCTGGGCACGCTCTTCAACATGGTCGGGTTTCAGACCAAGATGAAGCACGGCGCGCAAGTTGATGTTTTCAGGATGATTCCCGGCCTGGAGAATGCCAGGTTCGCCCGCCTTGGCGGCATCCACCGCAACACCTTCATCAATTCGCCCAGGCTGCTGGACGGGCAGATGCGCCTGCGGTCGCGGCCGCATATCCGGTTTGCCGGTCAGATCACCGGGGTCGAGGGCTATGTCGAAAGCGCGGCGATGGGGCTGCTGGCCGGGCGTCTTGCGGCGGCCGAGGTCCTGGGCCGGCCGCTCGACGCGCCGCCCCAGGACAGCGCCATGGGCGCGCTCATCCATCACATCACCGGCGGGGCCGAGGCCAGGACCTTCCAGCCGATGAACGTGAATTTCGGCCTGTTTCGCCCGGTCGAAGGCCTGAAGGGCGGCCGGCGGGGGCGCCGGGACCGCTACCGGGCCTATACCGAGCGCGCCAAGGCCGCCTGGCTGCGATGGCTGGAACGCTCGGGCGCGTAAGGCGCGGAAATCGCTGACGGGTTTCGCCCTGTCTGCCGCGCATTGCCGCGGTGCAGACCGGCGCCTTGCCCGGGCCGCGGGCATCGGCATAATCGGTGCGATGCGCACCCGTTTCGCCCCCTCGCCAACCGGCCCTCTGCACCTTGGCCATGCCTATTCGGCGATGCTCGCCCATGACATGGCGCGGGCATCGGGGGGCACGTTCGTGCTGCGCATCGAGGACATCGACCAGAGCCGGGCCCGCCCCTGCTGGGAGGCGCGGATCCTTGACGATCTGCGCTGGCTGGGGCTCGACTGGCCCGCGCCGGTCTGGCGCCAGTCCGAGCGGCTGGCCGAATACGGCGCGGCGCTGGCGCGCCTGGCGGACATGGACCTGCTCTATCCCTGCGCCTGCAGGCGGCGCGACGTGCAGGCGGCGCTCGGGGCGCCGCAAGAGGGCGACCGGCGGCTCGGGCCGGACGGGCCGGTCTATCCGGGCACCTGCCGCGCGCGTCCGATGGCCGACCGGCGCGCGGGCGATGCGCTGCGCCTGCACATGGGCCGCGCGCTGCGCCGGCTGGGCCGCGGGGGCGGCTTCACCGAGACCGGTCCGGCCCATGCCGGCAGCCACCTGTTGAACCCGGATACGCTGCTGCGCGGGGTGGGCGACGTGGTGCTGGCGCGTCCCGGCTGGGGCACCTCCTACCACCTGGCCGTCACCCTTGACGACGCGGCGCAGGGCGTTGACACGGTTGTGCGCGGCGAAGACCTGTTCGAGGCCACGCAGATCCATGTGCTGCTGCAGCGCCTTCTCGGCCTTGCAACCCCCGTCTACCATCACCACCGCCTGATTCGCGACGCGGCCGGCAAGCGGCTGGCCAAGCGCGACGACGCGCGCGCCATTGCGAAGTTTCGCCGCGACGGCGCGACGCCCGAAGATCTGCGCCGGATGGTCGGTCTCGGGCCCGCCGGTCGGCCCTGAGCCCGGGCCCGCCGGGCGGGCGCCCGTGGCAGGGGATCGGGCCCTGTGCCGGGGATCGGGTGCCCGTGGCAGGGGATCGGGCCCTGTGCCGGGGATCGGGTGCCCGTGGCGGGGGTCGGGGCCGGGGTCAGGCTTCGGGGCGCATCAGTTCGACCTCGCGTCCCTCGCGCACCGCCGTGTAAAAGCAGCTGCGCCGGTTGGTGTGGCAGGCCGGGCCGGTCTGGCGCACCAGAAGCAGCAGGCAGTCGCGGTCGCAATCGATACGCAAATCCACCAGATCCTGGACATGGCCCGAGGTTTCGCCCTTGACCCAGAACGCCCCCCGCGAGCGCGACCAGTAGGTGACGCGCCCGGTTTTCAGCGTGCGCGAAATCGCCTCGGCATTCATCCAGGCCATCATCAGCACTTCGCCGCTGTCGGCGTCCTGGGCAATGGCCGGGATCAGCCCGGCGCCGTCGAATTGCAAGTTTTCGGGATCGAAACCCATATCCTGGTCCTTTTCCTGGGCGCGAGTCTGTCTTATCTATTTCGAAACCGGCCCCAAGGGAAAGCAGCGAAATCCATGAGCGACAGCGACCTGATCAAACTCTATTCCGGCAGGATACTGGAGCTTGCCGCCGACATGCCGCGCAGCCTGCGGCTGGACAACCCCGATGCCAGCGTCACGCGGCGCTCGCCGTTGTGCGGCTCGACCGTGACCGTCGATATCCGGCTGGCCGATGGGCAGATCGCCGACTACGGCCAGGACGTGAAGGCCTGCGCGCTTGGCCAGGCGGCGGCCTCGGTGGTGGGGCGCAACATCGTCGGTTGCAGCCGGGCCCAGGTCGAGCGCGCGCGCGATGAACTGCTGGCCATGCTCAAGGAGAACGGCCCGCCGCCCTCGGCGCCCTTTGACGCGCTCGAAGTGCTGATGCCGGCGCGCGATTTCAGGAACCGCCATGCCTCGATCATGCTGGCGCTCGAAGCCAGCGTCGAAGCGCTGGAGCAGGCCGAGAACGCCGCCTGCGCCTGACGCTGGGCGCGATGCTGCGTCCGACCCCGACCCCGCGTCCAATGCTGCGCCTGACCCCTGGGCCTGAGTCCTGCGCCTGATCTTGCGCCCGCGCCTGCGCCCGACCCTGCGTCTAATCGCGGGGCCTGACCCTGCGGCTGCGCCTGCGTCTAATCGCTGCGCCCGACCCTGCGCCCGGCCCTGCGCCTAGATCTCGACCCCGGTCAGGCGGGCCAGCAGTTCGGCCGCGTTCTTGACCGAGAACTTTTTCAGCAGCCGCGCGCGCACGTCCTCGACGGTGCGCGGCGATAGCGCCAGTTCGCGCGCCGCCTGCTTGCTGGTCAGGCCGCGCGCCAGAAGCGCCACCACCTGCCGTTCGCGCGGGCTCAGCATCGCCCTGGGCGCGGTGTCGGAAATCAGCGCAAAGCTCAGGATCGTGCGTTCCAGCGGGGCGTCGGGGGTCAGCGTATGGGCGCGGAAACGGCACCAGATGCGCCGGCCGTCGCGCCGCAGCACCAGGCGTTCGTCGCTGTAGTCGCCGCGCGTGCGCAGCGGGGCAAGGCCGATGTCGCGGATGCGTTCGAATTCCGCCTGGCTGGCGTAAAGCATGCGAAACGAGCGGTTCAGCAGATCGCTGCGCTCATAGCCCAGCATCGCGGCAAAGGTCCGGTTGCAGGCGCGGATGATGCGCCGTTCGGTCAGCACGAGGCCGACGGGCGCTTCGTCAAAGGCGAGCCGGGCAAGCGCGTCCATGCGGTTTTCTTCCTTCCTTCCGTCCCCCCCGTGTTTCTACGGTATTGAGACCGTAGCCCGTCGCGGCGATACTGGGAAGCGTAAATCAGGGGGGGCGCGCAT
>JALSRF010000096.1 GCA_026984895.1 Paracoccaceae bacterium | reverse complement strand
GCGACAGCGACATCAATTCGCTTCCGCCCTGCTCGGCGGCCACCTTTACCAGCCCGCCCACGATCAGCGACAGGCATCGGGAACGATCGGCCCGGCCCACCACCGCGTCGGAAACCACAAGGCGGGTGCATTCCCACACCCGCGGGCTTTCGATTTCGCGGTCGAGCACCTGTTCGGGAATGTCGGCCAGCTTGCCGGCGACGGCATCGCGCAGCATGTAGGTATGCTCCCCCCAGCACGAGGTCGTGGGCATCGCCCGGGCGCCGCCAATCACATGCCCGTTGCGCAGGACCAGCGAATAGTAGGCGCGCGGGTTGTCGTATTGATCCATTTCCACTTCGTCGTCGTGGGGTATGTCCCACCCCAGGGTATCCACGAAGAACCGCTTGCGTAGGGCAAGAAAATCGAAAAAGGCGGTTCCATGCTGGTGAAGGTTGGACAAGTTAAAGGTGATATTTTTCATTGTGCACTCTCCTTATTGGCGAGTTCACTAAAGACTGTATTGGTTGTTATGTTAACAAAAAAATGCAACCTATGCGTGTATTTTCCACGCGCCAGGGCCGAATTCGGCTTGTTTTCAAGGGAAAATCGGGGGAAATGGCCGGGTATCAGATGATCTGATAGCGCGACGCCAGGTTGACCGCCTGGGTATTCGTGCGTGCGCTCAGCTTGCGCTTGGCCCCGGACAGGCGCTGTTTAATGGCCCCTTCCGACACGCCAAGCCGGTAGGCGATCTCTTTCAGGCGCAGGCCGTCGCGCACCATGCCCAGGGCCTCGCACTCGGCTTCGGTAAGGCCCACCGGCGCCGCGGCGCGCTCGTGCATCTGCAACAGCGACAGGCGCAGGACCGAAATTTCCTCGGCGGTGAATTCCCGATCCGGGCGCGCGAAGCTTCCGAACGAACGCTGCCTTGCGCCATCCGCATCCACGCAACTGACCACCGCACCATAGCACAGCCCGTATTCGCGGGCAGACGCCAGCACGCCGTGCGTGTCCATATCCGCCAGGTCGCTCCAGCGGGCCGCGCCGGTGTTGTCATAGGCCCACCGCACCACCGGATCGCGCATCATGAACCCGTTGCCGGTGTAATGTTCGACCCAGGCCTTGGGAAACTCGTTGCGCTCGTCCAGCGGAAAGGCAAAGCCGAGCCGCAAGGCGACATAATACCCGGATGACGCGATTGAATGGAATTCGATCGGCCATGGTGTCATCATTCTGTCGCTGCCATCCGGTGGCATTCCGGTTCCCGTTGCCTTGACGTTCGTATAGGCTGAAAGCTTACTTTCAGACAGGGTGACTGGCAACAATTATCCCCATACATTGCCGAAATGGCCAAAAAACGCGACATATTCGGGATACTGTCCCAGTTCGAGACCGCCGCGCCGGCCGGCTTCGCCGTTGCCCTGCATATCGAGTATACCACACCGCGGTTCCTGTTCCAGACATACAACCAAAAGTGGATGGAGGTCTATTCGTCCCTGGGACTGGTGATGAAGGACCCGACGGTCATCTGGGGGTTTTCCAACACCGGGATCGTGGACTGGGCCGAGCTTGAGGACCAGGATCATGCCGGCGTTCTTGCCCTTGCGCGCGACTACGGCCTGGCCCACGGGTTTACCTGCGCGCTGACACGCGACGACAGCCGTTCCATCGCCAGCTTTGCCCATGAATCGCGCCGGTTTCGCGAACAGGAAAAATCGGCGCTGAGCGCCGCCCTGCAGGACCTCCACGAGATGACCGCCGCAATCGACAGCCTCTCGGCCGAACAGGAACGCCAGCTCAAGCTGTTGTCGATCGCCTTCACCCGGGGGCAGGAGCCGGGCAGCACCGGATCGCGCGCCTGACCGGCCCGGCCCCCAGGGCCGGCCCGCCGCCTGCCAGCGCGCGGCCGTTCAGCGCCTTTTTTGCCCGACCAGGAGGCTGAGCACGAAGATCGCCGCCGCCACCGTCACGATGCTGGGCCCGGTGGGGGCATCGGTTGCCAGCGACAACGCGACGCCAAGCACGCAGGACAGGGCACCAATGGCGCTGGCCCGTGCCGCCATCGCTTCGGGCGTGGCCGACCAGCTTCGTGCCGCCGCCGCCGGGATCACCAGCAGGGCGCCGATCAGCAACGCGCCGACCACCTTCAGCGAGATCGCCACCACCAGCGCCAGCGCGATGGTCAGGACCCTCTGCTCATGGCGCGGGTTGATCCCGACCGAGACCGCGATTTCCTTGCTTACGGTTGCCGTGACCAGGGCCGACCAGCGCCAGACCAGCAGGGCCAGCACACCAAGGGCGCCGCCCCAGATCATGGCAAACCGGGACGGGCCGATGGTCAGGATGTCGCCGAACAGATAGGCATCGAGGTCCACGCGCACTCCGCGCAGAAACGACAGCGCCACCAGCCCCAGCGCCAGCCCCGCATGGGCCAGCACGCCCAGCGCCGCATCCATCGAATGCCGCCGTTCGGTCAGGCCCGAGGCCAGCACGCCGACCCCGAGCCCGACCGCCAGCGTGCCGCCCAGAATGGAAATGGAAAAGCCCAGCGACAGGGCCACGCCCAGGATCGCGGCATGGGCCACGGCATCGCCGAAATAGGCCATGCGTCGCCAGACGACAAAGGCCCCCAACGGCCCGGTGGCCAGAGAAAGGCCGACCCCGGAAAACGCCGCCATGATCAGAAAGGCATCCATCAGTTCACCCCGTCACGGACAGTCGGCGAATCGGGCGGCAAATCGGGCGGGGAATCCGGGGCGCGGGCGCGCGCCGGCACGGGCGCATCGCCGCGCGTGTGGCCGTGGTCGTGGTCATGGCCGTGGTCATGGTCGCGATCATGGTCATGGTCGTGGCGATACAGCGCCAGCGCGCCGCCGGTTCCCGGGCCGAACAGGGCGCGGTATTCCGGCGCCGCGCTGACCACCTCGGGCGTGCCCTGGCAGCAGATATGTCCGTTCAGGCAAATCACCCGGTCCGACGCGCTCATCACCACATGCAGGTCGTGGCTGACCAGAAGAACCGCCGCGCCGGTCTCGAGTCGCAACTCCGCCAGCAGTCGGTAGAACGAAGCCGCGCCAGGCTGATCCAGCCCCTGTGTCGGCTCGTCGAGCAGCAGCAACTGCGGCGCCGACAGCAGCGCGCGCGCCAGCATCACGCGCTGAAGCTGCCCGCCCGACAGATCCAGCACCTGGCGCGAGCCCAGCCCCGAAGCGCCAACCTTGGCGCAGACCCGGTCGATCTCGGCAGCGCTCCGCCGCCTGGGAATGGACAGGAACCGGGCCACGGTCATGGGCATGGTCTCTACCAGCGCCAGTTTTTGCGGGACATAACCGATCCGCAGCCCCGGCGCGCGTTCGATGACGCCTGCGGCGGGCTCGATCACCCCGACAAGGCCGCGCACCAGTGTCGATTTGCCCGAGCCGTTGGGGCCGACGATGGTCACGATCTCACCCGGCTCGATCGTCAGGTCCACATGTTCGAGAACCGGCGCGCGCCCATAGCCCAGCGCCAGATCTCGGGCGCGGATCAGGGGCATGTGCGTCCTCCCGCATTGTCCCGGCAGGATGGGCAGGTGCCCTTGGCCTCGATGCTCAGCCGCTCGACCGAAAAGCCCACGCCCCCGGCCGCGGCCGCGAGCCTGCCGGCAATGTCCTCGGCCGGCAGTTCGGCAACGCAGCCGCATTCGCCACAGATCAGAAAGACCGGCGCGCCTTCGTGGCCCGGCGCCATGCAGGCGGCAAAGGCGTTGAGCCGGCGGATGCGATGCGCAAGCCCCTTTTCCACCAGGTAGTCCAGTGCCCGGTATGCCACCGGAGGCTGATTGCCGAAGCCGTCCTCGGCCAGGCGTGCAAGCACGTCATAGGCCCCCAGCGCCCGGTGCTCTTCCAGCAGGATCTCAAGCGTGCGCCGGCGCACCGGGGTCAGCCGCAGCCCGGCCTCGCGCACCATCCTTTCGGCGTGCTCAAGCGCGCGCCCGGAACAGGCGTGGTGGTCATGTTCGACAAAGGCCGGTTGCGACGGCGGCTCATCGGCCCGGTTGCGCCGGGTCCTGTCGGGCGGGGTCGTGTCGGGCGGGGTCATGCAGTTTCACCTTGACCGGGTCGAATATGTAATAATATCATATTACGGATTTGCCAACCCCGCACGCATCCCGTGCCGCTCAAGCATCACGCTTGTGCCGCACAAGCATCAAGCGCAAGGAAATGACGACATGAAACAGTTGAAGCAGGCGCTTGGCGTTCTGTTGACCTGTCTGCTGGCCCTGTCTTCGCCGGGTCGTGCAGCCAGCCCGCCGGTTGTGGTTGCCGATATTGCGCCGGTGCAGTCCCTGGTCGCGATGGTCACCGGGGACATTGCCGCTCCGGCCGCGCTCGTCCCCGCCGGAGCCGATCCGCACCACCTGCAACTGCGCCCCTCGCAACGCCGCCTCCTGGGCCAGGCCGACGTGATCATCATGGTC
>JALSRF010000095.1 GCA_026984895.1 Paracoccaceae bacterium | reverse complement strand
CTTTTCGAAGGCGGCCTTCGCGTCGGCCGAGGCAAAGCGCCACATCGCGCCGCGCCAGCGGACCACCTGGTCGGGGCGCCCGTCCACCACACGGCCCTCGCGGAAATAGGCCACCACGTCGGTGCCGTGCACCGCCACGCCGTCGGTATTGAACACCTCGTCCGCAGCCGCCCGCGCCCCGCGCGCCGAGGTCAGCACCGCCGGTGCAGCCAGCGCCAGGGGCAGCGCCAGGGGCAGGGTCAGGGCCAGGAATTGTCGCCGTGTCGTCATGTCGTTCCTCCGGGTTTCGCTCGGGCGACAGAATGCGGCCCGGGACGATTCGCAAAAGCCCCTTCCCGAAAAAGTGACCCGTCGTCAGCCCCCCCGGCGCGCGGCCGCATAAAGCGCCACCGCCGCCGCATTTGACACGTTCAGGGAGCCGAACGCACCAACCGCAGGGATCCGCACCAGCCGGTCGCAGATGTCACGGGTCTTTTGCCGCAGCCCCGGCCCTTCGGCCCCCAGCACCAGCGCCAGCGGACGGTTGCCGGCCTCGGCGATGCCCGGCTCCAGGTCGCATCCGGCCTCGCCCGCCAGCCCCAGCACCGCATAGCCCATCGTCTGCAGCGTGGCGATGGCATCGGCCAGGTTGCGCACCCGCAGGTAAGGCTGGCGTTCCAGCGCGCCCGAGGCGGCCTTGGCCAGCGCCCCGGTTTCCGGCGCCGCGTGACGGGCCGGCGCGATCACCGCGCGCGCGCCGAACACCTCGGCCGAGCGCAGGATGGCGCCGACGTTGTGCGGGTCCGTCACCCGGTCAAGCAGCAACACCGTCGGCGCCCCCGCCCCCGGCGCGGCCAGGCAGCGTTCCTCCAGGCTGCCCCAGTGCAGCGGCTTCGCCTCCAGCGCGGCGCCCTGATGCACCGAGCCCCGATCG
Organism: Paracoccaceae bacterium; assembly: GCA_026984895.1. Lineage (GTDB taxonomy): Bacteria > Pseudomonadota > Alphaproteobacteria > Rhodobacterales > Rhodobacteraceae > JAJRUE01. The sequence goes on along the minus strand of JALSRF010000095.1, from coordinate 18,938 downwards.
AGCGGCGCCGCAAACCGGCGCGGATCGCTGATTTCAGGCGCGAGACCGGCGGCGGCCACGCTCCCGCCCAGCTTGTCGAGCGCGTTTTTCGTCACCACCAGGCGCAGCTTCTCGCGGGCCGGGTTGGCCAGCGCGTCGCGCACCGCATGCAGCCCGAAAAGCCACACCGTCTGCGCCGCCGAAGCGCGGCGCGCGCGTTCCTTGTCGATGACCCATTTCGGTTTCTTCACGGCGGCGCGCTCCCCGGATATGCAGGCGCCAGACCATGCGACAGCCGCCGGCGCACCGCAAGGGAATTTCGCTTGACGCCCTGCAGACCGGCCGCTATCCACCCGGCCTGAGGGCGACGTGCTGCAAGGTGCGGCAGCGGACTGTAACTCCGCCGGGGAGACCCATGCCTGGTTCGATTCCAGGGTCGCCCACCACCCGTCCCGGGCCAGGCGCCCCCTGCACCACCCATGCACCCCCGTCCCGGGCCAGCTCCCCTGCATCCCCCATGTACCGCCCGTGCACCGCGCATGCACCGCCCATCCCGGGCCAGGCACGATTTCAGGCCGTGACGGGCCATGACGGCGGGGCCGCGCCGATGCGGGCGCTGCCGCTTCGGCAGACAACGCGCCGGTGGCCTCAGACCGAAAGCATCCGTTGCAACCGCACGCCCGCCTCCGACAGCCGGGCGCGGGTGTGGCGCGCGATCTCGACCGCTTCTGCCGTGTCGCCGTGCAGGCAGATCGTGTCGATGCGCACCGGAATCGAACGCCCGGATTCGGCGATGATCGCCCCGGCCTTCACCATGGCCACCGTGCGCTCGGCGGCCGCCTGCGCATCATGGATCACGGCCCCTTCCCGGCTGCGATCCACCAGCGTTGCATCGTCGTTATAGGCCCGGTCGGCGAAGATTTCGCCCGCCCAGGTGGCGCCCAGTTCCTGTGCCACCTGCTGCATCGGCGTGCCGGCAAGCACCACCAGGATGATATCGGGCGCAACCTCCAGCGCCGCCTCGTAGCACAGACGGGCCATGCCGGCGTCCTGCGCGGCCATGTTGGCCAGGGCGCCGTGCAGCTTGAAATGGCGCACCCGGCTCCCCTGCGCCCGGGCCATCGCCTGGGCCGCGCCAAGCTGGTAGCGCACGAGGTTCTGCAGGCTGTCGGGCGGCAGCTGCATCCGGCGTCGCCCGAAGCCCTGCAGATCGGCGAAACCGGGGTGCGCACCGATCCCGACGCCCCTGTGCGCGGCCATGCGCATGGTGCGGGCCATCACGTCCGCATCGCCGGCGTGAAAGCCGCAGGCGATATTGGCCGATGTCACGATGTCCAGCAGCGCCTCGTCGTTTCCCATGCGCCAATCGCCGAAGGATTCGCCCATGTCCGCGTTCAGGTCCACATGATCATTCATCTTCATCGCTCATCTTCCTCCCCTTCCGAGCATCCTTCGTCGGCATGGTCGGCCCCGGCGGTCACACCGCTGATCAGTTGATACGCAAGCAGGTCGGCAATGTCATGCGGATCGCGCACCAGCGGCACGCGGGCACGCCTGAGACGCGCCCACAGCTGGCGCGGGCTCTGATCGGCGGCCAGCGCCCGCTCCAGCGAAACGAAGCGAAAGCGCAGCCGCGCACCCGGTGCCGCCTGGGCAACGATGGGCAGATCGCCGGGAATGACATTGGCAATCCGCGGGTATCCGCCAGTGGTCTGGCATTCGGGCAGCAGAACGAACGGGCGCCCCTCGCCGGTCATCTGGATGTCGCCGGGCACCATGGATTCGGACAGGATCCGCAACTGCCCGGCCACGGCAAAGGGCGCCCCGTCGCAGGTCAGCTGAACGCCCTGCCGGTTGCCCCTTTGCGCGCGGGTGAAGGTGACGCTCTGAAAACGTTCGATCTGCGCGGCACCGAACAGGCCGGTCTGTGCACTGGGCAGCACGCGCACGAGGCCGCCGGAAAACCGATCGGCGACGCTCTGCAGGCGCCAGCCGGTCTCACCGGGTTTCGGATCCTCGCCCAGGGGCAGTTCCGCCCCCGCGGCCAGCACCTCGCCCAGGCCGGCGACCAGGTGGCAGGAGCGGCTTCCGAGCACCGGCGGCGTGGCGATCCCCCCGCCCAGGTGCAGGTAGGCGAACACCCCCTTCAGCGCCCCGCCCAGTTCAAGGCGCTGCCCCGCACCCACGCCGTGAGAGGCGTTCCATGCCAGCGGCCGCCCGTCCAGCAAGGCGCGCATCGGCGCCCCGGTCAGGGCAATGCGCCCGTCGTGCGAAAACGCGAACGTGCCCCCGGCCCCGGCCATCTCCAGCGCACCGAGGCCGACGTCCTGATCCAGCAGCGCCGCGCCCTCGATCAGGGCCAGCCGGTCGGCCGCCCCGCCTTGCGACAGGCCGAAGGCCATGAACCCCGGCCGGCCCAGATCCTGTACGCACATGGCAGGCCCGGCCCTGATCACCCGCAAGAGCCGGGTCACGGAACCGGCACCGAGGTCGCGCCGCCGTTTCCGCTCTGGTCCCGGGCACGGATATTGGCAAGCGTTTCGGGCGACACCGGCACGAAGCGCAGTTCATCGCCGGGATGCAGCACGAACGGGGTATCGCCTTGCGGGCGGAAGTTGCGAAAGGCGGTCTGGGCGATGTGCCGCCAACCTGTTGGCGAGGCGAAGGAGAACAGAACCAGCTGGCGGATCGCCACCACCAGCGCGCCCGCCGGCACGCGCGCCGTCAGCGTGTCTTGCCGCGGCAGGTCCCAGTGGCGCGGCAGTTCCCCAAGGTAGGGCTGGCCGGGGGCAAAGCCAAGCGTCAGCACCCGTGTCCGCCGTGCGGCAAGCTCGTCGATGGCCGCCTGTTCGTCGAGCCCGGCCAGGGCCGCCGCTTCGGCCAGTTGCGGCCCATGCTCTCCGCCGAAAACCGCCGGCACGCTCCACAGCCGGCGGCCCGCCGGAAAGGGCGCCGAATACCAGTCGCGCCGGGCCAGGGCCTGCTGCAGCGCCTGCTTCATGCGCGCATGCGAGACATGCGCTGGATCGAAGCGCACGAACACCGAGGTCAGGGAGGTCGCGGTTTCCTCGACCCCCGGCCAGGATTCGGTTTCCAGCATGTGGCGGAAGGCCAGCGCCGCGCGATTTGAAGCCTCGTCCAGGGTTGCGGAGAAATCCACCAGAACCCCGGTCAGCCCGATCGCACGCAGATGCGGATACGCCAGCGACCCGGGCGGTGGCGCGGCATGCGGGGGATCGGGATGCGGATCAGCCGGCGACGGCCCCGACGACGACGGCCCCGACGACGACGGATCGGGCGGCGGATGCGGCGCGCCGGGAATGTCGTTCATCGCGGCCAAGGATCATTCCCCGCATTGTCGCTCTGGTGTCACGAACCGGCGAACAATTGCAAGACGATGACAATTTGTCAACATCATGCAACCTTCCGGTGCCGGGCGCCGGCGCGCCTCACAACGAGGTGGCGGCGCGGCCTGCCTGATCGTACTGGCCCGAGAGGATGCGCAAAGTGGCCGCCAGATCGCGAAAGGATTCGCCCGAGATTCCGGTGCGCGGGATCCCGTCGATCAGGCATTGCCGGCGCACCTTGCGATACAGTTCGCACAGCTCGCGCCCGGCCTCCGAGACCCGGTAGAACACCTCCTTGCCGCGCTTTTCCGACTCCAGAAGGCCAAGCCCGCGCAGCTTGCGCAACGCATAGTTGATGGTATGCGTGTCTTCGACATTCAGCAGGAAGGCGATGTCCGACAGGCGCTTTTCCCGGTCCCGGTGGTTGACGTTGTGCAGCACGAGGATTTCCAGCGCACTGAGTTCGGGCTTGCCGGCCGCGCTCATGCAGCGCTGCATCCAGCGGCTGAAGGCATTGAAGGCGATGATCAGCCCGTATTCGAATTCGGAGACCTCCCAGCCTTCGCCCTCGGCCAGGTGGCGGGAAGAGACGATGCGGCGACGATCGGGGGCGGACGGCATGAAGACTCCTGCACATGTGAATACGACTTGCCGGTATTTTATCGACATATTGCCGCCATGGCGAGGCAAAGTTACCCCGGCCGGCGGCTGTCGTCCAGGGGCGCGATCAACGCTTCGCCCGTGGCCCGGCTCGAATTCACCTTCGTGCCGACCCGGTGAAAGGCCAGCAGCCCGCTGTGCGGCGGGCGCAGGAGCTTCGCCGCGCCCTTGCCCCGTTCCCCCAGCCACAGCCCCATGTCCGCTTCTTCGATGATCACCGGCATGCGGTGGTGTATGTGCGAAATATCCGGGGTGGCGCGGGTGGTGACGATGGCACAGCTGGTCAGCCTTTCGCCCGCACCCGTCCCCGCCCCCGCGCCCGCGCCCGCCCCTGCGGCGGCCGCCTGCCCGGCGGCGCTCCTGGCGTCCCGGGCGGCAGGCCTCGGCTCCCAATCCTGCCAGATCCCGGCCAGCGCCAGCGGCCTGGCGTCGCGTCGGGACAGATACCACGGCAGTTTCCGCCCGCCCGCGCCAACGCTCCATTCGTAAAAACCGCTGGCCGGGATCAGACAGCGGCGGCTGCGGCCGGCCTCGGCGAACGCGGGCTTGTCGGCAAGGGTTTCGGCGCGGGCGTTGATCAGCAGCGGTCCGTCGCCGGGACTGCGGTACCAGCGCGCAACGAACCCCCAGCGCATCGAGACCAGCCGCCGCTGCCCGTGCGTTCTGCACACCGCGTGGATCTGCCTTGTCGGGCAGATATTGTAGTCGGGAACCGGCGGCAGGTCGTTGGCCGGCACCGCCGAAAACACCCGCGCCATGGCATCGGGCGGCAACAGAAGGGCAAAACGTCCGCACATGCGGCGATCATAGCCGCACCGGCATCCGCGACAAGGCGCGCCCGAAGAAAAGGCCGCCCGCAAGGGGCGACCTTCGTTCGTTTGCGGCCCGAGGCAGGCCGGGGCAGGTTCGCGCTGCCGGATGTACCCCGCGGGCCGGAGGCGGTCTACTGACCGACGGTCCTGATGCGGCCTTCGACCTTGACGCTGGTGCCGCCGTTGGCCTCGATATAATTGATCACGTCATTGGCCAGCAGGTTGCCATTGGCCGCATTGATCAGCACCCGGCCCCCGCCAAGCGCCGAATAGCCGTCGCCGCCTTTCAGGATGTAGTCGTTCGCCGCGACCTTGTAGAGCTTGTCCGCATCGAGCGGCGCGCCGCCCACCTTGACCTCGGTGATTCGCGAACCGGCCGGGGCCGTCGGATCGTAGACATAGGACATGCCCGACACCTGCGGGAAACGCCCGGCCCCCTTTTCGACCTGGCTGACGCCGTTTTCCAGCGCCGCCAGAATCTGGCTGCCCGGCAGTTCGGTCATCACCGTCGAATTTCCGAACGGCAGTTCCGTCAGGATGTCCTTGCGGGTCAGAACCGTTCCGGCATCATAGGTGCGGTCGCCGCGAATGCCGCCGCCATTGGCGATGGCGACATCCGCGCCCGTGGCCCAGCGCATCGCATCGGCGATCAGATCGCCCATCGCGCTTTCCTGGCCGCGCACCACGTTGCGCCGCGAATCCAGCGGCCCCTGTGTCGCCCCGATCGGCACGTTCAGGCTTTCGTCCAGCTTGGTCTGGAACTTGTCCACCATGGCCTGGGTATCCGGATCGGGGGTCACCGTGGCCGTGTCGATGAACCGGAAGTTCGGCACCCACCTGATCTTGCGCTTCCCGTCCTTTTCCTTGATCGACACGGTGATATCCACCGGCGACAGGAACTTGCCGTCGATCGAGGTTTCCACATAGGCCGTGCGGCCGTCGTAATAGGTGCCGTAAGAGTGATCGTCGCCCGACATGATCACGTCGAACGCGCCGCTGGCAATCAGCTTGTCGTCGTTCTCGCGGTCGGTCTGCACCACGCCGACCACGAACTCGGCCCCGTCGGCGCGCGCCTGGCGTGCCGCGGCAATGGCGCTTTCCACCGTATCGCCGAACTTCAGGTCACCGGAACTGCTGACCTCGGGCGTGGTGTCCTGGGCCACCGGCACCAGCGCCACCTTCAGCCCGTCGATATCCTTCATCATCACCCCGCCAAGCCCCGAGACCGGAGAGCCGTCCGCGTTGGTGATATTGACCGCCGCCCAGGGGTATTTCGAGGCGGCCATCTTTTCGGCGAAGTTCTCGACGCCGAAATCGAACTCGTGGTTGCCGGGAACCGCGATGTCGAACGGGACGATGTTGGTCAGATCGATGGTGTTCTGACCCTTGTCGAAGCCGGACAGGATCGACGGCGAGAGCATGTCGCCATCGAAGACGTAAAGCACGTTCGCTTCGTGTTCGCGCAGCGATTTCGCAACCGCGTTCAGCCGGGCAAAACCGCCCCGCCCCTTGTGATCGGCGAAATTGTAGATATCGCCCACCCCCAGGATGGTCAGTTTTACCGTTTCCGCGACCCCCGGTGTGGCCACCCCCGCTGCAAGGATGCTCGTGCCAAGGAGCGCTGCCCCCAGTCGGCAAGCATGTCTTTTCATTGTTTGTCCTTTCCAAGTCCTGAAGCACCCATATTCGCCCCGTTCGCCCGAAGAGTCAAAACGCGACCCGGCCTGATCGCCCGGCCCCTGCACATGTGCCGCCGCCCTCGCGCGGCCCGTCGCGTGCAGTCCCGTGCGCCCCGAGCGCCCTGTGCTTCTCACGCATCGCGCCCGAGCGCGGGGCTGCACGCCGGGCCGGCGCACGGGGCCTTGGGGATGGGGCCTTGGGGACGGGGCCTTGGGGATAGGGCCTTGGGCACGGGGCCTGGGCACGGGGGCACAATCGCCCCCGGCGCCTTGCCAGGAGGCCGACCGGGGCTGCGGCACCTCTTGCCATTGACCCGAGCCGCCAGAGCGGGCAACACTCGGGACATGCTGATCTACAAGATATTCCGGGCTGAGGAATGGGACGCCCTGCTGGAAGCCGGCCAGACGCACGGAACGCCCGACGACCTGGCCGATGGATTCATCCATTTTTCCACCGCCGGGCAGTTGCAGGAGACCTGCGAAAGACATTTCGCCGGCGAAGACGGCCTGGTGCTGGCCATGGTGGACAGCGAGGATTTCGGCACGCGCATGAAATGGGAGGAATCGCGCGGCGGCGCGCTGTTCCCGCATCTCTACCACAAGCTGCGCCTGTGCGACGTGATGTGGCACAAGCCACTTCCTCTGGGGCCCGACGGGCGGCATGTCCTGCCCGACGGCGTAAAGGGATGAACGGTGAATGAACCCTGTCGAGCGCGCGGGCCTTGGCCTTTTGCGCCGGATCGACCCGGAACGCTCCCACGGGCTGGCGCTGCGCGCGCTTCGCCTGGGCCTGGTTCGTCTGCCCGGCCCGGTAACAGGCCCGCGCCTGCAGACCCGGATCGCCGGGCTGACACTGCCCAATCCGGTGGGGCTGGCGGCGGGGTTTGACAAGAACGCAACCGCCGTTGCGCAGGTCTCGCGCGCGGGTTTCGGCTTTGTCGAGGTGGGGGCCGCGACGCCTCGTCCGCAGCCCGGCAACCCGCGCCCGCGCCTTTTCCGACTGACCGAGGAGCGTGCGGTGATCAACCGCTTCGGCTTCAACAACGATGGCGCCGATGTCATCGCCGACCGCCTGGCCGCGCGCCCCGATGGCGTTCCGGTGGGGCTCAACCTGGGCGCCAACAAGACCAGCGACAGGCGCGCCGCCGACTATGCCCGCGTGCTGGAGACCTGCGGCCCCTTCATCGACTTTGCCACGGTCAACGTGTCTTCGCCCAACACCGAACGGCTGCGCGATCTGCAGGGCCGCGCAGCGCTGGGCGGGCTGCTGGAAGGGGTCATGCGCGCGCGCGACGCCCTGCCCCGCCCGGTCCCGGTATTTCTGAAGATTGCGCCCGATCTCGATGACAACGACCTGGCCGACATTGCCGCGGTGGCGCGCAGCTGCGGCGTCGATGCCATCGTTGCCACCAACACCACCACGGCGCGCGACGGGCTGCGCAGCCCCCTTGCCGGCGAAGCGGGGGGGCTGTCGGGGGCGCCGCTGTTTGCGCGCTCGACCCGGGTTCTGGCCCGGCTTTCGCAATTGACCGACGCACAGGTGCCGCTGATCGGCGTGGGCGGCATCGGCTCGCCCGAAGAGGCCTATGCCAAGATCACCGCCGGCGCCAGCGCCGTGCAACTGTATACCGCGCTGGTCTTCAGGGGCCTGTCGCTGGCCGCAGACATCGCCCGCGGCCTCGACCGCCTGCTGAAGCGCGACGGTTTTGAAAACGTGGCCCAGGCCACGGCAACCAGACGAGAGGAATGGCTATGACCGTAACCATCTGGCACAATCCGCGCTGCTCGAAATCGCGCCAGACGCTGGCGCTGCTGGAAGCGCGCGGCATCGCGCCCAGGGTCCGCCGTTATCTGGACCGGCCCCCCTCGCCAGCAGAGCTGCGCGAGGCGGCGCGCCTGCTCGGGCGGCCGGTGATCGCATTTACGCGCACCGGCGAAGCGCGGTTCCGCGAACTGGGCCTGTCAGGCGAAAGCGACGATGAAACCCTGATTGCGGCGCTGGCCGAAAACCCCCGCCTGATCGAGCGCCCGATCGTCTTTGCCAACGGCAAGGCCGCGCTTGGCCGGCCGCCCGAGGCGGTGCTGGACATTCTCTGAGCGGCGCGCCCCGCCCCGGCGGCCGCGGGCCGGGCGCCAGGCACGCAGCCGCCGGGGGGCGACGCGGGGCAGACGGGGCGACGCGGGGCAGACGGGGCGACGCGGGGCACGCGACACGGGCCTCCGGTCAATTCTCCGCAGCGGCCTCAAGCGCCGGATACCGCAGCCCCAGCGTCACCGCCCGGGCGACATTGAACACCACGACCGCCAGCCACAGACCGTGGTTCTGCCAGAAGGGAATCAGCGCCAGCATGGCCAGCAGGCAGGCCAGGCCTGCCGCGACCATGGAATTGCGCATGTCGCGGGTTCGGGTGGCCCCGATGAAGATGCCATCCAGCATCCACGCGGGAAACCCGGCCAGGGCCGCGACAACCGCCCAGGGCAGATAGTCGCGCGCGGCGGCCTGCACCTCGGGCGCCTTTGCCATCAGGTCGATCAGCCAGCCCCCGCCGAACCAGAACAGCGCCGTCATCGGAAGCGCCATGGCCGCGCCCCACAGCCCGGCCAGCGTCACCGCCCGGCGCAGCGCGCCCCGGTCGGCCCCGCCGAAGGCCTCGCCCACCAGCGCCTCGGCCGCATAGGCGAACCCGTCCAGCGCATAGGCCATGATGTAAAGGAACTGCAGGATCACCTGATCGGCGGCCAGCGTCACCTCGCCAAACCGGGCCGCCACGAAAAGAAGGCCCAGAAACACCGCCTGGATGGCCAGCGAGCGCACCACCAGATCGCCGTTGACCGCCATCGTCCGGCGGATGCGCCCCATGTCGGCAATGTGCTTCCAGGCCGGCCAGAGCGCCGGGCGAAGGCTGCTCCGGCACAGCCACAGCCCCAGCGCAAGGCCGCTCCATTCCGCCAGCAGCGTGGCCGTCGCCACCCCGGCAACGCCCCGGCCCAGCCCCAGCACGAACCACATGTCCAGCCCGATGTTCAGCCCGTTCATCCAGAGCTGCAGCGCAAACACGCCCCGGGTCCGCTCGGTCGCCACCAGCCAGCCGGTGACCGCATAGATCGAAATCGCCGCCGGTGCGCCCCAGATGCGTATGCGCAGGTAGCGCCGGGCCAGGGCTTCGACCTCGGGCGGGGCCGGCGACAGCCTGAATGCCGCCCGGAACAGGAGGTTCTGGAACAGCACGAAGGCCAGCCCCGCCACGAGGCCGATCAGCAGCGCGCGCAGCAGCACGGCCCGGGTTTCGGTTGCGTCGCCGGCACCGCGCGCCTGCGCCACAAGCCCGGTAGTCCCCATGCGCAGGAACCCGAACAGCCAGTAGCTGGCCGAAAGGATCACCGCGCCGATGCCCACCGCGCCGATCGGTGCCGCCAGGCCAAGCTGGCCGACAACCCCCGTATCCACCGCCCCCAGAATCGGCACGGTGGCATTGGAAAGAAGGATCGGCAGGGCGATGTTCAGGACCCGTCGGTGCGTGACCGCCGCGGGCGCGGCCTGCGCCGGGTCAGCCATCGCCGCCATTTCCGCCATTTGGGCCATCGCGCGGGGGCATCAGGAAATGGCCGGTGGCCTGGGCAAAGGGGCGCATGCGATTGTCCTGCCAGCCTTCCACATGCACGCTGGCATAGCGCCGCCCGGAACGGTTCACCCGTGCGCGCGCATAGGCATCGCGCGGCAGGCCGGAACGCAGGTAGTCCACGGTGAAATCGATGGTTTTCGGCAGCCGCGGCAGGTGGCGCCCATCGACCGCCGCCGCATCTGTCCGGCCGGCCTCGATGTCTTCCCACAGCATCTTCCAGCTCAGTTCGATGATCGCCGTGACCTCCAGAAAGGCCGCCGTGGCCCCGCCGTGAAGCGCCGGCAGGAGCGGGTTGCCGATAAGCTTTTCGTCATAGCGCATGGTCGCGGTCAACTCGTCGCCCCGGCGCGAAAACTCGATGCCCAGAAACCGCGTGTAGGCGATCCCCTCGACCAGCGCCCGGAGCGCACCGTCGCGGCGTTTCTTGATGGTCTGGACCGGCTCGGGGGGGCGGCGGGGGCTCATCGCTTGCGCTCCACCGTGAAGGCGCCGGTTGCCGTGGCCACGGGGCGGGCGCGGTCGTCATCCATGGCGGTGGCGCGCACGAAGGCGACCGAGCGGGTGACATGGTAGCACTCGGCATGCGCCAGCACCGCCTGCCCCGGCGTCGCCGGTCGCATGTAGTCAATCCGCAGATCCAGCGTCGCCGTGCCCAGCCCGCCCTCCGGGTGGTTCATCACCGCCGCCCCGGCGCATGTGTCCATCAATGCCGAAACCGCGCCGCCGTGGATCACCCCGGTCTGGGGATCGCCGATCAGGCTTTCATGGTATGGCAGGGAGATTTCGGCCATGCCCTCGCCGAAGGTCACCAGCCGGAGTCCCAGCGCCCGCGCATGCGGGAGCGCCTCGATGAACCGCTGCCCCGCCTTTCGCCTTGCCTCGTCCAAGGTGCCGGCCCCCTGTTCCGGTTTCCGTTGCCACCGGTTTTGGCCCGCCCGCGCGCAGGGCGCAAGACCAAAGGAAGCCCCGCTCCCCGCATTCGCCGCCGGTCGGGCCTGTCGGTTGCGCCGGGCAGGCGGGCGGGCGTTGAGCGTTGAACATGGCCGGCCTTCCGGGTTAGCCTGCGCCTGCTCAAGGACGCAACCCGACGGGACCGCATGGCTGACAAGCGTCTATCGTTCAAGGAAATGTGCGCAAGGTTCGAGGTAACGCCACGCACCCTGCGCTACTACGAATACATCGAACTGCTCTCCCCCGAAAAAGAGGGGCGCAGCCGCTTTTACACGCCGCGCGAAGTCGGACGCATGAAGCTGATCATGCGTGGGCGACGCTTCGGGTTTTCGCTGGAAGGCATCCGCCAGTGGCTGGAGATGTACGAGACCAGCGGCACCGAAGCGCAGATGCGGGTCTGGCTGGAGATGGCCGACAACCAGCTGGTGGAACTGCGAAAGCAGCGCCGGACGCTGGATGAAACCATCGCGGAACTGGAACGCCTGCGAAACGAGACCGCAAGGGACATGGCGCATCACGGCGGGCGCGGAAGCGCTTCGCCCCGGCGCGCGGAATCGCGCCGCGGTGCGCCCCCCGGGACCCGCGGCCCCGGGGCGTCGGCAAAATGACGTCGAAATGACGTCACGTCACGTTGACGTTAACGTAAACGCCCCTTGCGCATCCCCCCCCGGACGCCCCAGATATGGTCAGCCGGAGCCGGAATCGGCGGCCGTCCAATTCCGCGCCCCGGCCCGCACCGCCGCCCGGGAGACACCCCATGCCAGACACGCTGATGACCATTCGGGAAATGTGCGATGCCTTCGGCGTTACCGCCCGCACGCTGCGGTTTTACGAATCGAGGGAACTGCTGTCGCCGCGGCGCGATGGCCAGGTGCGCCTGTTCACCCGCCGCGACCGCGCCCGGCTGAAGCTGATCCTGCGCGGCAAGCGCTTCGGCTTTTCCCTGGAAGAGATCCGCCAGTTGCTGGACCTGTACGACATCGGCGACCAGCAGCGCACCCAGATGCTGCGCACCTACGAACTGGCGCAAAAGCGCCTCGCCGCCATGGAGCGCCAGCGCGACGAACTGAACGAGGCGATCGCCGAACTGAAAGAGCAGCTGGAATGGGGCGAACGGGCCATCGCCGCGCAGTCCCAGAGCAGCGCCGCCGAATAGACCGGACCAACCGACACCAGACCCGAGGGAGATTGACCATGCCCAGCTACACCGCCCCCACCCGGGACATGCAGTTCCTCCTGCACGAGGTGCTTGACGTTTCATCGGCCGGCATCCCCGGCTATGACGAGCTTGAGGCCGATTTCACCGGCGCCGTTCTGGACGAGGCCGGCAAGATCGCCTCCGAGGTGCTTGCCCCGCTCAACGAGGTGGGCGATCGCGAAGGCTGCACGCTGGAAAACGGCATCGTGCGCACGCCGGCGGGCTTCAAGGCCGCCTATGAACAGATGTGCGCGGGCGGCTGGCTGGGGCTGGACCTCGACCCCGCGCACGGCGGCCAGGGCATGCCCTATCTGCTGGGCACAGCCGTGGGCGAAATCTTCGTCTCTGCCAACATGGCGTTCCAGATGTATCTGGGGCTGACCCACGGCGCCTGTTCGGCGATCCATGCCCACGGCAGCGCCGAACAGAAAGCCGTCTACCTTGCGAAGATGACTGCCGGAACATGGTCGGGCACCATGAACCTGACCGAGCCCCACTGCGGCACCGACCTGGGCCAGATCCGCACCCGGGCCGAACCGCAGGACGACGGCAGCTACAAGATCACCGGCACCAAGATCTTCATCTCGGCCGGCGATCAGGACCTGAGCGAAAACGTCATCCACCTGGTGCTGGCCAGGGCGCCGGGCGGCGGGCCGGGCACCAGGGGGATTTCGCTGTTCATCGTGCCCAAGTTCCTGGTGAACGAGGACGGCAGCCTTGGCGAACGCAACGCGGTCTCGGTGGGCAACATCGAGGAAAAGATGGGCATTCACGGCAATGCCACCTGCGTGATGAACTATGACGGGGCCACGGGTTTTCTGATCGGCGATCTGCACAAGGGCATGCGTGCCATGTTCACGATGATGAACGAGGCGCGTATCGGCGTCGGCCTGCAGGGCTATGCCCAGGCCGAGGCCGCCTATCAGAACGCGCTTGCCTACGCGCGCGAGCGCCTTCAGGGCCGCGCGGTAGGCGGCGCGCAGAACCCCGACGGCCCGGCCGACCCGCTGATCGTGCACCCGGACGTGCGCCGCATGCTGATGGAGCAGAAAAGCTTTGTCGAAGGCGCGCGCGCCTTTGCCTTCTGGGGGGCGGAACTGATCGACCGGCACATGCGCATGGGCGACGAGGATGCGCACGGGCTGATTTCCCTGATGACCCCGGTGATCAAGGGCTTCCTGACCGACAAGGGATTCGAAAGCACGGTCCTGGCGCAGCAGGTCCTTGGCGGGCACGGCTATATCGAGGAACAGGGCATGAGCCAGTTCGTGCGCGACGCCCGCATCACCCAGATCTACGAGGGCGCCAACGGCATTCAGGCGCTTGATCTGGTCGGCCGCAAGCTGGGGCTGGACGGCGGCAGGCACGTGATGGCGTTTTTCGAGATGGTCAAGGATTTCATCAAGGAAAACAATGACAACGAGGCGCTGAACGCCGATTTCCTCACCCCGCTAAAGGCGGCTTCCAAGGATTTGCAGGCGGCGGGGATGTATTTCATGCAGCACGGCATGAAGACCCCCGAAAACGCGCTGTCGGGGGCTTACGATTTCATGCACCTGTTCGGCCACACCTGCCTGGGGCTGATGTGGGCGCGCATGGCGAAATCGGCGCTGGCGGCGCTGGAGGCGGGCCGCGGGGACGCGGCGTTTTACGAGGCCAAGCTGGCCACCGGGCGTTACTACATGGCGCGCCAGCTTCCGGCGACCACGCTGCATCTGCGCCGGATCGAAACCGGCGCGGCACCGGTGATGAGCCTGGCCGAGGACGCGTTCTGATCCGCGCGCACCAGAAGGGAGGACAGAGAATGCCCAGACGTTTCCGCCTGACCCGCCGCTTTCCGGTGGCCATGACCGAGGACGGCTATCGCCGCCTGCGCAGCTTCGCGCGAGAGGCCGGGCTGGACGAAGGCGAGGCGCTGTCGTTTCTGTTCGAGAACTTCTCCAGCGTCATCGACCACGACAACCTCACGCATCGGCTGCGGCTGTTCAACTCGGAACTCGACGCGAGGAAACGCTGATGGGCAGGCCCGGCTGGATGACCGAAGAGCACCGGATGCTGGCCGAAATGACGGCACGCTTCATCACCGAGGAATGGCGCCCGCATTTTGCGCGCTGGCGCAGGCAGGGGCAGATGGACCGCGAGACCTGGCAGCTGGCCGGCGAACTGGGGCTGCTGTGCCCCTCGATCCCCGAGGAATACGGCGGCGCGGGCGGCGACTTCGGCCACGAAGCCGTGATCCAGATCGAAGCCGCGCGCGCCAACCTGGCCAGCTGGGGCAACGGCATCCATTCCGGCATCGTGGCCCATTACATCCTGGCCTACGGCAGCGAAGATCAGAAAAGGCGCTGGCTGCCGAAAATGGTCACCGGCGAAATGGTCGGGGCGCTGGCGATGACCGAACCGGGCGCCGGCTCGGACCTGCAGGCGATGAAGACGCGCGCCCTGCGCGAGGGCAACAGTTACCGGCTGTCCGGCCAGAAGACCTTCATCACCAACGGCCAGCACGCCAACCTGATCATCGTGGCCGCCAAGACCGATCCGAACGAGGGCGCGAAGGGCATTTCGCTGCTGGTGGTCGAAACCGACGGGGCCCGGGGTTTCGAGCGCGGGCGCAACCTTGAAAAGATCGGCTGCCATGCGGCCGACACCTCGGAACTGTTCTTCGACAATGTTGCCGTGCCGCCGGAAAACCTGCTTGGCGCAGAGGAAGGCAAGGGCTTTGCCCAGATGATGCAGCAACTTCCACAGGAACGCCTGATCATCGGTTGCGGCGCGCTCGGCGCGATGGAAGGCGCGCTGGAGCGCACGATTGCCTATTGCAAGGAGCGCGAAGCCTTTGGCGGGCCGATCCTGCAGTTCCAGAACACCCGGTTCAAACTTGCCGAATGCAAGACGAAAACCGCGGTTGCCCGCGCCTTCCTCGATGAATGCATTGCCGAGCACCTGCTCGGCGAACTCTCGGTCGAAAAGGCGGCAATGGCGAAATACTGGTTGACCGACACGCAAGGAGAGGTGCTGGACGACTGCCTGCAACTGCACGGCGGCTACGGTTACATGGCCGAAACCGACGTGGCACAAATGTGGGCCGATGCACGAGTGCAACGCATCTACGGCGGCAGCAATGAAATCATGAAGGAGTTGATCGCAAGATCGCTGCAGGGAGAACGACTTGACCGACGCGCGCGCGGATAGCGGTGGACGCCTCCGGCGGAGGTATTTTGGCCAAGAAGAAGGGGGCAATCCAGCCCTGCTTCACCCGAACCCGCGCCCGTGGCGAAACAGGGCCTTCTCCTTGGGCGGTCATCGGCTCCTCAGCCTGTACCGCACCACGCAGCCAACCACGCAAATTTTAAGAAAAGCTTACCTTCACCTTTCTTCTTGGCGCAAATACCTCGGGGGGTGCGGGGGGTGGACCCCCCCGCCCTCCTTTCAACAGGGAGACGACAGATGACCATCAAACTCCACTGCTTCGGCGAAAGCGGGAATTCCTACAAGGCGGCGCTGGCGCTCGAGCTTTCCGGCCTCGAATGGGAGCCGGTGTTCGTCGACTTCTTCAACGGCGAAACCCGCACCGAGGAATTTCGCATGCTGAACCCGATGGGCGAGGCCCCGGTGATGGTGGATGGCGACATCGTTCTGTCGCAGTCCGGCGTGATCCAGGATTACGTATCGTCCAAAAGCGGCAAGCTCGGGGGCCGATCCGCCGCCGAACGCCGCGAGATCCTGCGCTGGCAGTTCTGGGACAATCACAAGCTGTCCTCTGCCGCCGGCATGACGCGGTTCCTGATGAACTTCCTGCCGGAAGAAAAGCGCCCGCAAGAGGTCATCGCCTTCACCCAGGCCCGCCTGAAATCCGCCTACAGGGTATTGGACGCGGCACTGGCCGGGCGCTCCTTTCTGATCGGCGACGCCGTGACCATCGCCGACCTTTCGTGCTGCGGCTATCTCTACTACCCCGAGCCTTTCGGATTTGACCGAAAGGACTGGCCCAATATCGACGCCTGGCTGACCCGCATCAGCGAAACGCCCGGCTGGAAACACCCCTATGATCTGATGCCCGGCTCGCCTGCCGACCGGGCCTGAAGGAGAAAGACCGATGACACAAGCCTATATCTACGACGCCGTGCGTTCGCCCCGGGGCAAGGGCCGCAAGGATGGCTCTTTGCACGAGGTAACCAGCCTGCGCCTTTCCGCGCAGATTCTGAACGCCGTGAAGGAACGCAACAACCTCGATGGCCACGCCGTCGAGGACGTGATCTGGGGCAATGTCACCCAGGTGGGCGAACAGGGCGGCTGCCTTGCGCGCTCGGCCGTGCTGGCCTCGGACCTTGACGAAAGCATCCCGGGGTTGTCGGTCAACCGGTTCTGCGCCTCGGGACTGGAAGCGGTGAACCTCGCCGCCAACCAGGTCAAGGGTGGCGCGGGTGAGGCCTATATCGCCGGCGGGGTCGAGATGATGGGCCGCGTGGCGATGGGCAGCGACGGCGCCGCCATTGTCATCGATCCGAGCCTCGCGATGAAGACCTATTTCGTGCCCCAGGGCATTTCGGCCGATCTCATCGCCACCGAATACGGTTTCAGCCGCGACGATGTGGACGCGCTGGCCGTCGAAAGCCAGCGCCGGGCCAAGGAGGCATGGGACGACAAGCGCTTTGCCGGCTCCATCGTCACCATCCGCGACCAGAACGGGCTGCCGATCCTCGACCATGACGAATTCATGCGCCCGGGCACCGACATGCAGACGCTTGGCGCGCTCAAGCCCAGCTTCAAGGACATGGGTGAAAACATGCCGGGCTTCGACAAGGTGGCGATCATGAAATACCCGCATCTGGAGCGGATCGAGCATGTGCACCACGCCGGCAATTCCTCGGGGATCGTTGACGGGGCCGCCGCGATCCTGATCGGCTCCAGGGAGTTCGGCGAAAAATACGGGCTGAAGCCGCGCGCGCGCATCCGCGCCAATGCCAAGATCGGCACCGACCCGACCATCATGCTGACCGGCCCCGTGCCGGTGACACAGAAGATCCTGGCCGACAGCGGCATGGCGATTTCCGACATCGACCTGTTCGAAGTCAACGAAGCCTTCGCCGCCGTGGTGCTGCGCTTCATGCAGGCCTTCGATGTGGACCCGGGCCTGGTCAACGTCAACGGCGGGGCCATCGCCATGGGCCACCCGCTGGGGGCGACCGGGGCGATGATCATCGGCACGCTGCTTGACGAGCTGGAGCGCACCGACAAGGAAGTCGGCCTTGCAACGCTGTGCATCGCCTCGGGCATGGGCGCGGCCACCATCATCGAGCGCGTCTGATGCCGGTGATCGAGATTGCGCAACTGCCGGTCAACCGCGGCGCCGATGGCGTCGGCTATCCGGCGCCCTTCGACAAGGGGTGCGACCTGTTCGAATCGGTGTCGCTTGGCGATGCGGTCGGGCTGACCCAGTTCGGCGTGAACATGGAAAAGCTGCTGCCCGGCGGCATGTCCTCGCAGCGCCACTGGCACGAAAACGAGGACGAGTTCGTCTATGTGCTGGTGGGAGAGGTCGTGCTGGTCGAGGACGGCACCGAAACCGTTCTGAAAGAAGGCAGTGCCGCCGGCTGGAAGGCGGGCGCGCCCACCGCGCACCATCTGATCAACCGGACCGATCAGCCGGCCTTCCTGCTGATCGTCGGCACAAGGGCCAAGACGGAAAAGGTGCATTTCCCCGATATCGACCTCGCCTACGAGCGCGATGCGGACGGCGCAAGCCGCTACCTGCACAGGGACGGCACCCCCTACCCGGTGGAAGAAGTGGAAGAACAGGACATGGAAACGCTGGAGCTGCCAAATGCCGAAGATTGACCTTTCGAAGGTGCCGCTCAGGACCGGTTCCATCTACCCCGCGCCTCATGACGCAGAGATGGAAGGGCGCGCCAGCCTGCGCGTCGGCGACGCCGGCGGGCTGACCCAGTTCGGCGCCAATATCGTGATCCTGGCCCCGGGCGCGAAATCATCGCTGCGCCACTGGCACGAGGAACAGGACGAATTCGTGGTCATGCTCAGCGGCGAATGCACCCTGATCGACGACAGCGGCGAAACCCCGATGCGCCCGGGCGAGTGCGCCACCTTTCCGGCGGGCGATGCCAACGGGCACCACTTCGTGAACCGCACCGATACCGAGGCGCGCTTTCTGGTGGTCGGCACCCGCACACCCACCGAAACCGCCCATTACAGCGACATCGACATGATGGTGAAACTCGGCCCCGACGGGTTCGAATTCACCCGCAAGGACGGAACGCCCCTGTGATGCGCCGCCCCTGCACCCTGGACAGAATACAGATACTTGCCCTGAAGGGAGACGAAAGACATGACTGACTTTACCATGAAGACCGACGCCGACGGGGTTGCCGTCATCACCTGGGACGTGCCGGAAAAATCCATGAACGTGATGAGCGAGGAAGGCCTTGCCGAGCTTGACGCGCTGATGGACGAGGCGCTGGGGGACGATGCGGTGAAGGGCATCGTGATCACCTCGGCCAAGCCGGATTTCGCCGGCGGGATGGACCTGAACGTGATCGCGAAGATGCGCGAAAATGCCGGTGACGATCCGGCGCGCGGGTTGTTCGAGGGGGTCATGAAGATCCACCACATCCTGCGCAAGATCGAGCTGGCCGGGATGGATGCAAAAACCGGGAAAGGCGGCAAACCGATTG
>JALSRF010000094.1 GCA_026984895.1 Paracoccaceae bacterium | reverse complement strand
CGCGTGGCACATGGAACAGCGGCCAAGCACGATGTCGGTCACGGCGTCGAACCCCTCGGCCTCGGCATATTTCCGGGCTTCGGGCGCAAGCACCGCCGCTTTTGCGCCGGTGCCGTTTTCCTGCTGGAACATCGGCGCCGTGGACAGCCACATGATCACGATGAACAGCAGCGCCGTGGCCAGCCAGGTCCAGGTCGGGTTGCCCTTGCGGGCGTGGCGGGTGTTGAAATAGTGCCGGATCGTCACCCCCATCAGGAACACGAGCGAGGCGATCAGCCAGTTGTATCTGCTGGCAAAGGCCAGCGGATAGTGGTTTGACAGCATCAGGAAGATCACCGGCAGCGTCAGGTAGTTGTTATGGGTAGAGCGCTGCTTGGCGATCCTGCCATACGCGGCGTCGGGCACCCGGCCGGCGATCAGGTCGGCAACGACAACCTTCTGGTTCGGGATGATGACCAGAAACACGTTTGCGGTCATGATCGTGGCGGTAAAGGCGCCCAGGTGCAAAAGCGCCGCGCGCCCCGAAAACACATGGGCATAGCCCCATGCCATGCCCACCAGGATCACATAAAGCACAATCATCAGCCGCGTGTTGTCCTCGCCAAGGCGCGATCTGCACAAGGTATCGTAGGCCAGCCAGCCGAAGCCCAGAGAGGCCAGCGAGATCAGCACCGCCTGCCAGAGCGCAATATCCGCCACCGCCGGATCCACCAGAAACAGGTTTCCGCGCAGGTAGTAGACCAGCACCAGCATCGAAAACCCGGACAGCCAGGTGGCGTAGCTTTCCCACTTGAACCAGATCAGGTCGGCGGGCATCTGTGCCGGCGCAACCAGGTATTTCTGGATATGGTAGAAGCCGCCGCCATGGACCTGCCACTCTTCGCCATCGGCGCCGCTTGCCAGGGTGCGCTCGCGGTGCAGCCCCAGGTCCAGCGCGATGAAATAGAACGACGAGCCGATCCATGCGATCGCCGTGATCACATGCACCCAGCGCACGGCAAATTCCAGCCAGGCGCCCATCGCCGCAAGATCATACATTGCGCATCTCCCACCATGCCGCTTCGGGAACTATAGCGGCGGGCATTTTTTTGTGTATCCTGCAAATTGCAAGAGACTTTCAAGATTCGGCTGAAAATTCATGGCCTATGTCCGCAACCTGGAAATGTTTGTAAGGGTTTACGAACTGGGCGGGATGAGCGCCGCCGCCCGCGACCAGCGCACCTCGCCGGCGGTGGCGTCGTCGCGCATCGCCGACCTGGAAAGACACCTGGGCGTGCGGCTGTTCAACCGCACCACCCGCGCGCTCCGGCCCACGGAAAACGGCAGGCTGTTCTACGAGGGCGCACGCAAGGTGCTCGACGCCATCGCCGAGGCCGAAGCGGCCGTCTCCTCGGCCGGCGCGGCACTGCGCGGCACCGTGTTCATTGCCGCGCCGCTGGGGATCGGGCGGCGCCTGATCGCGCCGGCCGTGCCGCTGTTCAAGGATGCCTTCCCCGAAATCGACGTGCGGCTCCGCCTGTCCGACAGGCTGATCGACATCACCGCCGAAGGGCTCGACATGGCCTTTCACCTCGGCCTGCTCGAAGACAGCACCCTGAAGGTGCGCGTGATCGCCGACTGCCCGCGCGTGCTGTGCGCCTCTGCGCGCTACATCGCGCGCCGCGGCATGCCGGCCGACGCCGAGGCGCTGGTGCGCGACAGGCACGACTGCCTGCTGCTGCGCTTCCCCGGGGC
Organism: Paracoccaceae bacterium; assembly: GCA_026984895.1. Classification (GTDB taxonomy): domain Bacteria; phylum Pseudomonadota; class Alphaproteobacteria; order Rhodobacterales; family Rhodobacteraceae; genus JAJRUE01. The sequence continues at coordinate 2,718 of JALSRF010000094.1, read as the reverse complement.
GCGGGAATTCCGCTGGACATTGCAGGCCCCGGACGGCCCGCGGAGCTTTGCCGTCACCGGCCCGTTCGAAAGCGACGATGGCGATGTGCTGACCCAATGGGCGCTGGACGGACGCGGCATCGTGATGAAACCGGAATTCGAAATCGCCGAGCACCTGCGCTCGGGGGCGCTGGTGCCGGTGGCCACTGCCACGCCGCCGTTGCCGGTCCAGCTTGCCTGCCTGACCCAGCACCGCCGGCTCAAGGACCCCAAGGTGCAGTTGTTCACCGATTTCATGGTCACCCACATCAAGGAACGGCTGGCACGGGACGCCGCCCGCTGACACCGCGCCCTGCCCCGGCCGGGGCGGGCCGCCTTCGCCTAGCTCCCCCGGTAGGTCGAATAGCCGAACGGCGAAATCAGCAGCGGCACATGGTAATGCGCGCCCGCATCCGAAATGCCGAACCGGATCGGGATCACGTCCAGAAACCGCGGGCTTTCCGGCGCCGCGCCCACCGCATCCAGGTAGTCGCCGGCATGGAATACCAGTTCGTAGACCCCGGCGGAAAATTCCCCCGCCGGCAGCATCTGCGCATCCGTGCGCCCGTCCGCATTGGTGACCATCGCGCGCACGAATTCGCGCGCCTCGCCCAGACGGAACAGTTCGATGTGCATCCCCGCCGCCGGCACCCCGCGCGCGGTATCCAGCACATGTGTCGTCAGAAATCCCTCGGCCATCACCCGCTCCTTTCGCTTGGTTCGCATCATTGCCCTGATCGCGCGAAAAATCGACCTCTGCGCAAAGGAACAACTGTTTTCGTATTTCTTTGATAATCGCCCCGGATTTTTCGCGTATTCAGGGGTAAACAAACGAGTGTGCGCCATGACAGATCGCTACCCCAGAGACATGCGCGGCTATGGCCCGACCCCGCCCGCGGCCAACTGGCCCGGCGGCGCACGCATCGCCGTCCAGTTCGTGATCAACTACGAAGAGGGCGGCGAAAACAACATCCTGCACGGCGACGCCGCCTCCGAGGCCTTCCTTTCGGAAATCGTCGGCGCCGCCCAGTGGCCCGGCCAGCGTCACTGGAACATGGAGTCGATCTACGAATACGGCGCGCGCGCCGGCTTCTGGCGGCTCCACCGGATGTTTACAGGCGCAAATATCCCGGTCACCGTCTACGGCGTCGCCACCGCCCTTGCCCGCGCGCCGGAACAGGTGGCAGCGATGCAGGACGCCGGCTGGGAAATCGCCACCCACGGTCTGAAGTGGATCGAATACAAGGACATGCCCGAGGACGAGGAACGCGCCCACATGGCCGAAGCCATCCGCCTGCACGGCGAGGTCACAGGGGAACGCCCGCGCGGCTGGTATCTCGGGCGCTGCTCGATGAACACCGTGCGCCTTGCCGCCGAAGAGGGCGGCTTTGCCTATATCTCGGATACCTACGACGACGACCTGCCCTACTGGAAACGCATCGCGGGCCGAGACCAGCTGATCATCCCCTACACGCTGGACGCCAACGACATGCGCTTTGCCACGCCCCAGGGCTTCAATTCGGGCGACCAGTTCCTGAGCTACCTCAGGGACGCGTTCGACACGCTTTACGCCGAGGGCGGGCGGATGATGACCGTCGGCCTGCACTGCCGGCTGATCGGCCGGCCCGGCCGCGCCGCCGCGCTCAAACGCTTCATCGACTACGCCCAGGGGCATGAGGGCGTGTGGTTCCCGCGGCGCATCGACATCGCCAACCACTGGGCCGAACACCACCCGCCGCAGCCCTTCGAACGCCCCTCCGAAATGAGCCGCGAACGTTTCGTAGAGGTCTTCGGCTCCGTCTTCGAACATTCCCCCTGGGTCGCCGAACGCGCCCACCGGCTGGAACTCGGCCCGGCCCATGACTGCGCCGCGGGCGTGCACAACGCGCTGGCGCGCGCCTTCCGCTCGGCCCCCAAGGAAAAGCGCCGCGCCGTGCTCACCACCCACCCCGACCTCGCCGGCAAGCTGGCGGCCGCGAAAAAGCTCACCCCTGAAAGCACCGATGAACAGGCCAGCGCCGGGCTGGACGCGCTGAGCGACCAGGAACGCGCCACCTTCAGCGATCTGAACGCGCGCTACACGGATAAATTCGGCTTCCCCTTCATCATCGCGGTCAAGGATCACGACAAGCCGGCGATCCTCGAAGCCTTCCGACGCCGCCTCGAAAACGACCGCGACCGCGAGTTTGCCGAGGCCTGCCGCCAGGTCGAACGCATCGCCTGGCACCGGCTTCGGGACATGCTGCCATGAGCCGCTATTTCACCCCGCAGGGCGGCCTGCCGGACCAGTCCGAACGCCTCTACGCCCCGGCCACCTTCACGCCGGCCTATGCGGTGATCCCGGCCGGCGTGATGACCGACATCGTCACCTCCAACCTGCCGCTCTGGGCCGACACCCGCGCCTGGGTGCTGGCCCGCCCGATGACCGGTTTCGCCGAAACCTTCGCCCAGCTGATCGTGGAAATCGCGCCGGGCGGCGGCTCAAGCGAACCCGAACCCGACCCCCAGGCCGAGGCCGTGCTCTTTGTCACCGACGGCACCCCGACGCTGACGCTGGCGGGCACCGAGCACGCGCTCACACCGGGCAGCTACGCCTATATCGCGCCGGGCGAGAACTGGTCGATCGCCAACACCAGCACGCAAACCGCCACCTTCCACTGGATCCGCAAGGCCTACGAACCCGTCCGCGGCCTCGAAACG
>JALSRF010000093.1 GCA_026984895.1 Paracoccaceae bacterium | reverse complement strand
CCTGAACCGGGTGCCGCTGCGCTCTGCGCCCTATGTGGGCGCCAGCGCCTTTGCCCACAAGGCCGGGCTGCACGCCAGCGCCATCGCCAGGAACCCGACGACCTACGAACACATCCCCCCCGAAGCCGTCGGCAACGCGCGCATCGTGCCGATGAGCAACCAGGCGGGGCAGTCGAACCTGCGCGCGCGCCTGGCCGACATGGGGCTGCGCGTGCAAAAGGGGGATCCGGCGCTGGGGCGCATTCTGGAGGTCGTGAAGGCGCGCGAGGCGCAGGGCTATTCCTACGACACGGCGCAGGCGTCTTTCGAACTGCTGGCCCGGCGCGAACTGGGCCGGTTGCCGACGTTTTTCGAGGTCAAGCGCTACAAGGTCACCGTCGAGCGGCGCAAGAACAAGTATGACCGCATGGTCAGCCTGTCCGAAGCGGTGGTGGTGGTGAAGATCGGCGACGAAAAGAAACTGTCGGTCTCCGAAAGCCTGGACGAAACCGGCGCCGACCGCGGGCCGGTAAACGCGCTCGCCCGCGCGCTGGCCAAGGACCTGGGGCCGTATCAGGACGCGATCGACGACATGCGGCTGGTGGATTTCAAGGTGCGCATCACCGATGGCGGCACCGAGGCCGTGACCCGCGTCGTGATCGACAGCGAAGACGGGCAGGGGCGGCGATGGGCCACAGTTGGCGTTTCGCCCAATATCGTCGATGCTTCCTTCGAGGCGCTGCTGGACGCCATCAACTGGAAACTGATCCGCGACGCGAACAGGAACGGAGGCTGAAACCCATGAAAACCGCTGCCGACAGGGCATTCCCTGCCCGGATCACCGCCCGCAGGGCAACCGCTGCCAACAGGCGCACCCCGGGCACGGAACCGTGCACGGAACGCTGCGCGGAACGCTGCACGACGGGGGCGCGGTCATGAGCGCCGAGGCCTTTCTCACCCTGCATCGCAACCTGCCGCGCGAGGGGCCGGGGGAGCCGGCAGATATTGAATGGCTGGGCCGGCAGATCGATCTGCCCGAGCACGCGCTGATCTGCGACGTGGCCTGCGGGCCGGGCGCCGATATCGGCGCGCTGCTGGCGCTTGCGCCCGAGGCCAGCGTGGTCGCCATCGATCACCACCCGCAATTCGTCGGCGAAGCGGCGGAAACCTGGACCGGCGACCCGCGGGTCGATCTGCGCCTGGCCGACATGCGCGAACTGGGCGGGCGCTACGATCTGGTCTGGTGCGCCGGCGCCGCCTGGTTCATCGGCACCACCCAGGCGCTGAAGACCTGGCGCGCCAACCTGACCCAGGGCGGGGTGGTCGCCTTCAGCGAGCCCTGTTTCTGGCGCGACCCGCCCAGCCCGAAGGTGGCCGCGATCTGGGCCGAATACCCCGAGATGAGCGGCGAGGACGGCATTGCCGCGCGGGTGCGCGAGGCCGGCTATGAAACCATCGCCACCCGGCGCCTGTCGGACGCGGCCTGGGCCGCCTATTACAACCCGCTCTTGGAACGCATGGCCACGCTTTACGAGGATGCCGACGACGATCTGCGCCAGGTCCTGGCCGCGCAGGCCGCCGAGATCGCCGCCTGGAACGAATACGGCGACGAGTTCGGCTATCTGCTGAGCGTGGTGCGCCCGGTGTGAGCGGGCGATGAGCCTGCGGGCCTGCGCCGAGATCGTCCGCAAGGGCGACCCCGACAGGTTTCTGGCCACCATGGCGGCCCCGCCGGCGGCGCGCGCGGCGCTGTTCCCGATCTATGCGCTGAACGTCGAGGTGGCGCGCGCGGCCTGGGTTTCGCAAGAGCCGGCGATCTGCGAAATGCGTCTGCAGTGGTGGCACGACCAGCTGGCGGCGCTCGGGCAGGGACGCGCGCCCGACGGCAACGAGGTTCTGCGTGCCCTGGCCGGGCGGCTCGACACCGGGAGCGCGCGCCTCATGCAACGTCTGGTCGAGGCGCGCGAAGCCGATCTGAAACAGGCGCCCTTTGGCGACGCCGAGGCGCTTCTTGCCTATCTGGAGGCGACCGCGGGCGGGCTGATGTGGGCTGCGGCGCGCGCGCTTGGGCTCGAACAGGGCGAGGCGCCGGTGCGCGCATTGGGCCGCGTCTCGGGGCTGGCGAACTGGTTTCTCGCGGTGCCCGAACTGGTGGCGCGGGGACGACGGCCGCTGCCCGACACGCGCGAGGCGGCAATCGGGGCGCTGGCGCGCGACGGGCTGCAGGTGCTGCGCCGGGCCTCGGGCGACATCCCGAAACCGGCCCGCCCCGCAACCCGAACGGGTTGGCGGGCACGCAGAACGTTGCGTTCTGCGGCCGCCAACCCGGCCGCCGTAATGGGCGGCTTGCTGCATATCTCGGAGTTTTCCAGAAGAGCGTCCCTGCTATGGCATGTTCTTTCGGGGGCGCCCTAACGGCGTGAATGCCCCAAAGGCTGCCAGCCCGCTGGCGTTTCGGCACCGATGGCCGGGCGGTGCGCACCGGGTCGCGCACCGGTGGGCAGCGCAACCGGCACCAGCCCGGGGGCGCGGGCCGGGGCGCGGGCAGGGGCGCGGGCGGGAACCGGGACCAGGGGCATCATGTGCCATCTGCCGCCCGACAGCCACATTGACATCGCGCCGGCGCCGGCGCGGCGCAGGGCCCGGAGGCTCAAAATCTGGAACATGCGTTCGATCATGCGGGTTCGTCCTGTTTCACACAGGATGAAACATCGATCGAAACCGCCCGGATTTGCAAAGGATTTTCCTGTTTTTCTGCCCAGTTCCCCCGGTTCCGGGACAATCCGGGCGCAACCGTTTCGCTGTTTCCGAAACCGACCTTTCCGGCGCGTGAAAACCGAAGGCAGGCGCGCGACCGGGCATGACGGAGGGGGCGCCGGCGGCGGCGGGGGCGGCGGCGATACGGCGGTGGGGGCGTTGGCGACGGCGGGGGTGTCCGGCCGGCGGGGGCGGTTTTTACCGGTGCCGCCCGCGTGGATTCCTCGGGGCGCCTGCGGGACTGGGGGGCGGGGCCTGCGCCGCGTGCGGGCGTGACGGCGCCAGGGCATCTGCGGGCGGCGCGCGAGGGCGGTTTGCGCCTGCGAGCGGCCGCGCCGCTGCCCTTGCCCTTGCCCCGTGTCAGGACAGCGCCCCGTCAGGACAGCGCTTCGCCTTTCGGGCGCATGGCCAGCCAGATCAGCGCGCCGCCGGCAAGGGTCAGGAACGGGATCATCGCCAGGTTCACCGCGTGCCAGCCCTCGACCGGGCTGCCGCCCGAGCAGTTCATCAGCCCCCCCGAGGTGACCGAGGCAAAGGTGACCGCGCCAAAGACGATCATGTCGTTCAGCCCCTGAATGCGGCCGCGCTCGGCGGGGCTGTGTTCTCCGGCCAGCATGGTGGTGGCGCCGATGAAGCCGAAGTTCCAGCCGATGCCCAGCAGCACCAGCGCGATGAAGAAGCGCTCCAGCTGGACGCCCGACAGCCCCACCAGCCCGGCGCCGGCAAGGATCGCCAGCCCCAGCCCCATGATCCGTTCCACCCCGAACCGGTTGATCAGATGCCCGGTGAAAAACGACGGCCCGTACATGGCCAGCACATGCGCCATGACGATATTGGCCGCATCCGACTGCTGATAGCCGCAGCCGACAACGGCCAGCGGCGTGGATGTCATCATCAGGTTCATCAGCGCATAAGAGACCATGGCGACGATGATCGCCACGGCAATGCGCGGCGTGCGCAGCATTTGCGCGCGCGTGCGGCTGGAATGGGGCAGGTGGCCGATGCGCTCCTCTTCGGCCTCGGCCACGGTGCCGGCCGGTATGTCCAGAAACAGGAACAGGAACGCCCCGGCAAGGTTCATGCCGATTACCGTCAGATAGGTGCCGAGGAACGGTATCACCATGGCCTGGCTGGTGAGCTTGACCAGCTCCGGGCCGATCACCGCCGCGGCCAGGCCTGCGGCCATCACCGTGGAAATGGCCCGGGGGCGGTAGCTTTCGCTGGCCGTGTCCGCGGCGGCGAAGCGGTAAAACCCCTGTGCCGACATGTAAATGCCGGTCAGAAGCGAACCGGCAAGAAACAGGGCGAAACTGTTGTGCAGCAGCCCCAGCGCCCCGACACCCGCGCCCGCAGCCCCGGCCAGCGTGCCGATGGTGAAGCCGACCCGCCGACCGAACCGCTGCATGATCGCCGACATCGGGGTTGCCGACAGCATCGAGCCAAGCACGAACAGCGAAATCGGCAGGGTCGCGAAGCAGGCATTGCTTGCCAGCGACTGCCCGGCAAGCCCGCCCAGCGTGAACAGCATCGGCATCTGCGCACCGATCACCCCCTGCGCAAGGGCAAGAACGGCGACATTGCGTCTTGCGCGCGCGTCGGGATCGGGGCTGGCTGCGGTCGGTGTCATGGCTTCGTGCTACAGCGGCGCAGCACAAATGGAAAGGGGCACCGTCGGGCGGCGCGCGCCGGCACTGGCCGGCATTGGCCGGTTGGGGGCGCGGCGGGGG
>JALSRF010000092.1 GCA_026984895.1 Paracoccaceae bacterium | reverse complement strand
CGGGATCGGCTACGAGGCCCACGAGATGGACCCGGAAGTGCTGGCGCGCGACCGCGGCGACCGGCAGGGCAGGGACCTGCTGATGCGCCTGGCGGTGGCGGGCTTTGCGATGATGAACGTGATGCTGCTGTCGGTATCGGTCTGGGCCGGCGCCCTGGGCGAGACGCGCAGCCTGTTTCACTGGTTCTCGGCGGCGATCGCGCTGCCGGCGATCGCCTTTTCCGGGCGGCCCTTTTTCCACAGCGCCTGGGGGGCGCTGCGGGTGCGCCGGCTGAACATGGATGTGCCGATCTCGCTGGCGATCGTGCTGGCCGCCGGCCTGTCGGTCTACGAAACCGCGCACGGCGGCGCCAATGCCTATTTCGACGCGGCACTTTCGCTGACCTTTTTCCTGCTGGCCGGGCGCTATCTGGACCACCGCACCCGGGCGGTGGCGCGCTCGGCGGCGGCGGAACTGTCTGCGCTCGAGGTGCCCCGTGCCATGCTGGCCTCGGGCGAAAGCGTTGCGGTTGGCGATCTGGCGCCCGGCGACATGGTCCGGGTGCTCCCCGGCACGCGCGTTCCGGCGGACGGCGTGGTGGCGCTCGGCTCGAGCGAGATCGACCGTTCGCTTCTGACCGGCGAAAGCCTGCCTGTGCCGGTCGGGCAGGGCGATGCGCTGAATGCGGGCGACGTGAACCTGACCGGCGTTCTGGAGATGCGCGTGAGCGCCGCGGGCGAGGACAGCGCGCTGCGCCGGCTGGCCGATCTGGTGGCGCTGGCCGAAACCTCGCGCAATCGGTACACCTCGATCGCCGACCGGGCGGCGCGCATCTACGCCCCGGCGGTGCATGTGCTGTCGTTCCTGGCCTTCGTCGGCTGGCTGAGCGCCGCAGGCGATGTTCGCCTGGCGCTGAACATCGCGGTTTCGGTTCTGATCATCACCTGCCCTTGCGCGCTGGGGCTGGCGGTGCCGGCGGTGGTGACGGCGGCCTCCGGGCGGCTCTACAAGGCCGGCGTCCTGATCAAGAACGCCACCGCGCTGGAGCGGCTTGCCGAAATCGACACCGTTGTCTTCGACAAGACCGGCACGCTGACACTGGGGGCCCCGGAGCCCGAAAACCTGGAGCGGCTCGACCGCCGGCAGCGCGCGCTGGGGCTTGCCCTTGCACGGGCCTCGGCGCATCCGCTGGCGCGCGCGCTTGCAAAGGCACTGGAGGAGCAGGGCGTTTCGCCGGTGGCGCTGGACACGGTGAAAGAGGTGCCGGGACACGGCGTCGAAGGGCGCTGGAAGGGCCGTGTCGTGCGGCTGGGGCGGGCCGAGTGGCTGGGCGCGCGGGTCAGCGGGAAAACCGCGACCTGGCTGGACACGGGCGACGGCGCGGCCGTCGCGATCCGGTTCAACGATGCGCTGCGCGATGGCGCGTCGCAGGCCGTGGCGCAGATGGCGGATGCCGGGCTGAACGTGGTGCTCCTTTCCGGAGACGCGCCGGAGGCGGTTGCCGATATCGCCGCGCGGGCCGGGATCGCGGCCTGGGAGGCGAAAATGCTGCCCGAACAGAAAGCCGCCCGGCTGGGCGAGTTCGCACGCGCCGGGCGCAGGGTGCTGATGGTCGGGGACGGGCTGAACGATACCGCGGCGCTGGCGGCGGCACATGTTTCGATGTCGCCGTCCTCGGCGCTCGAGGCGGCGCGCGTGGTGTCGGACATGGTGCTGCTGGGCCCGTCGCTTGCCCCCGTGGGCGAAACGCTCGCCGTTGCCCGCGCGGCGCGCGACAGGATCAGGGAAAACTTCGGCCTTGCCGTGCTCTACAACGCCATTGCCGTGCCGCTGGCCCTCGCTGGCATGGCCACGCCTCTGGCCGCGGCCCTGGCGATGTCGGCCTCGTCGATATCGGTTTCTCTCAACTCGTTGCGGCTGGTGCGCAGATGAATGTTCTGGTCTATCTGATCCCGATTTCCCTGTTGCTTGGCGGTATCGGCCTGGCGGCATTCTTCTGGGCGCTCAGGAACGATCAGTTCGACGACCCGGAGGGCAACAGCCAGCGAATCCTGCGCGACGACTACGACAAGCACCCGAGGGCCTGAGCGCAGGCATCAGGGCCGGGTGCGCCGCCGCATCCGTTCGATCAGTTGCACGACATGCGGCCCCAGGTCGGCCACGATCAGTGCCACCCCATCCGCATTCGGGTGCAGCGCATCGGGCTGGTAGTAGCGCGCAAGCGTGTCGTTGCGATCGGCCCGTTCGCTCAGCGCGGCAAGGAAATTCGGGTAGAGCAGCGTCTGGTGCCGGGCGGCCAGTTCGGGGTAGATGGCCTCGAAACGGGCCTTGAAGTCTTGCCCGTAGTTGGCCGGCGCGATGATTCCCACCAGCAGCACCGGCACCCCCTTCTGTTCGGCGGTCGTCAGCATGGCGTCCAGATTGTCCCGGGTCACGGCCGGATCGACTCCGCGCAGGGCGTCGTTGGCCCCGAGCGACAGGATCAGCCCCTGGACATCCTGGCCGAGCGCCCAGCCGATCCGGGCCCGCCCGCCTGCGGTGGTATCGCCCGAGACCCCGGCATTGACCAGGCGCACGCCCGCGCCTTGCGCGTCGAGCCAGGCCTGAAGCTGCGGCACCAGCCCGTCTTCGCGGGGCAGTCCGTAGCCCTGCACCAGGCTGTCGCCGAGCACGACGATCACCGGGCGATCCGAGGCCCCCAGGGCCGGGTTGCCGGCAAGCAGGACAAATGCCAGAATTTTGACTGGGGCCGGCAGCGGGGCGGTGATAGCCTGCAGCCCGGGCCGCCCGAAACGCAAGGCGGCGGCGGCAACGGCGGCGGCGGCAACACACAGCAAGGCAAGGTGCATGGCGGATCCTGTGATCTCTTTGAACGACGTCAGCCTACATCTGGCAGGAAATGCCGGGCTGGTCGAGGTGCTGAACGACATTTCCCTGGACGTCGAAGCCGGCGAGACGCTGGGCCTTGTGGGGCCTTCGGGATCGGGAAAATCGTCGTTGCTGATGCTGCTGGGCGGGCTGGAAAGGGCCACCGCGGGCGCGGTCCGGGTGCTGGGCCAGGATCTGGGGGCGATGAACGAAGACGCGCTGGCCCGGTTTCGCCGCCGCCATGTGGGGGTCGTGTTCCAGTCCTTCCACCTGATCCCGACGATGACGGCGCTTGAAAACGTGCGCACGCCGCTGGAACTGGCCGGTGCATCCGACACCGCCGCGCGTGCCCGCGACGAGCTGGACGCGGTCGGGCTGGGGGCGCGTGCGGGACATTATCCGTCGCAACTGTCGGGGGGCGAACAGCAGCGCGTGGCGGTGGCGCGCGCCGGCGTGATGCGCCCCGACATCCTTCTTGCGGACGAACCGACGGGCAACCTGGACGGCACCAACGGGCGCGTCATCATGGACATGCTTTTCGATCTCAACCGGCGCCATGGGACCACGCTGGTGCTGGTGACCCATGATGGCGTCCTGGCGGCGCGCTGCCGGCGCACGATCGCACTGCGCGACGGGCGAATCTGCCCGCCGGACAAGGCCGCTGCGGGGGCGGCAACGGGGGCGGCAACGCGGTCAGCAGCGGGGGCGGCGGCGACGACCGGACCCGGGGGCGGACGATGAACCTGCGCCTGGCCGCAACCATCGCCCGGCGTGAAATGCGCGCCGGGGTGCGCGGCTTTCGGATCTTTCTGGCCTGCCTGGCCCTGGGCATTGCCGCCATCGCTGCCGTGGCCACGGTGCGCGAGAGCATCGAAGCCGGCCTGAAGGCCCGGGGCGCCGTCCTGCTGGGAGGCGATGCCGAAATCGAGCTTACCTACCATTTCGCCAGCGCGCAGGAGCGCGCCTGGATGGAAAAGGTCGCGCAGCGGGTCTCGGAAATCGCCGATTTCCGCTCGATGGCGGTCACCGGGGACGGTGGCCGCGCCCTGACCCAGGTCAAGGCGGTGGATGCCGCCTATCCGCTGTTCGGTGCGGTGCGGCTGGTTCCGGCGATGGCGCTGGGCGATGCCCTCGATGGGGCGGACGGGCGGCCCGGCGCGGTGATGGACCCCGTGCTGGCGCAGCGGCTGCGCCTTGTGCCCGGCGACCGGTTTCGCCTGGGCGGGCGGGAATTCGTGCTGTCGGCGATGCTGACGGATGAGCCGGACGGCGCCGGATCGGGGTTTTCGCTGGGGCCACGCACCATCGTGCGCAGATCGGCGCTTGAGGGCTCGGGGCTGCTGCAGCCGGGATCGCTGTTTGATGCAAAATACCGCCTGAAGCTGCCCGCCGGCGCCGATCCCGACGCGGTGCACTCGGCAGCACGCCTGGCGATTGCCGGCGGCGGGTTTCGCTGGCGTGACAGCCGCAATGCGGCGCCCGGCGTTTCGGATTTCGTCGAACATCTGTCCGCGTTCCTGACCCTGGTGGGGCTGGCCGGACTGGCGGTGGGCGGGGTTGGCGTTTCGGCGGCGGTGCGCAGCTATCTCGACGGCAAGGTTGCGGTGATCGCGACGCTCAAGACGCTTG
>JALSRF010000091.1 GCA_026984895.1 Paracoccaceae bacterium | reverse complement strand
TCGGTGGCGTCGAACAGCAGCCGGCCCCAGGTCGGGAAGTCGGACGGAAAGCCCAGGCCGAGAAACGAGAGCGCGCTTTCGGTGATGATGGCGTTGGCGATGCCCAGCGTCGCCGAGACCATGATCGGCGACAGCACGTTGGGCAGGATGTGGCGGGTGATCATCCGGCGCGAGGGCGTGCCGATCGAGCGCGCCGCCAGCACGAATTCGCGTTGCTTGAGTGCCAGCACGTCGCCGCGCACGATGCGCGCGGTCTGCATCCAGCTGGTGATGCCGATGACGAAGACGATCAGGATGAAGATGCCGCTTTCCGGCCCGAAGGCGGCGCGCAGCGGGTCGCGAAACAGCATGATGATCACCAGCAGAAGCGGCAGCAGGGGCAGGGCGAGAAACAGGTCTGTAAAGCGCATCAGCAGCCCGTCGAGTTTCCTGAAATAGCCCGCCAGAACGCCCACGGCGGTGCCCAGCAGCAGCGACAGCCCCATTGCCGTCAGCCCCACCGAAACCGAGGTCTGGCCGCCCTTGATCATGCGCGCCAGCATGTCGCGTCCAAGCTGATCCGTGCCGAAGGGGTGGGCGAGCGAGGGGCCCTGGTTGCGGGCACGGATGTCGATATAGGTGGCGTCGATGCTCCACAGGTAGGGGCCGAGAAAGACCGCCAGCACCACGAACACGAAGAAGCCGGTGCCGATCAGCGCGCCCTTGTGGGTCTTGAACTGGTCCCAGACATCCCACCACTGGTTGCGGGGCGAGCGGGCCGCGTGGCCGGGATCGATGCTGTTGTCAGTCATAGCGGATCCTCGGGTCAAGGATGCCATAGAGAATATCGGCGATCAGGTTGAAGACCACGATCAGCACCGCAAAGATGAAGGTGAGCGTCTGCACCATCGGCAGGTCGTTGGCCTGGATGGCGGTGATCAGCAACTGGCCGATGCCGTTGACCTTGAACACCTGTTCGGTGATGATCGCCCCGCCGAAGATGCCTGGCACCCCCAGCGCAATGACGGTCACCACCGGGATCATCGAGTTGCGCAGCACATGGGTCAACACCACGGTGTTTTCGCCAAGCCCCTTGGCGCGGGCGGTGCGCACGTAGTCCTGGTTCAGATTGTCCAGCATGGACGCGCGCATGAAGCGGCTGATCTGCGCCGTGGTCTGCAGCGCCAGCACCATCACCGGCATGACCATCTGTTTCAGTTGCACCTTGAAACTGGCCCAGTCGTTGACCACAAGCGTGGTGTCGTAGATCGACGGGAACCAGCCGAGTTTCACCGAAAAGATCACGATCACCAGCACGCCGGAAAAGAACGGCGGCACCGAATAGCCCACCATCGAGATGAAGGTGCCGGCCTGGTCGAACACCGAATACTGGCGATAGGCCGAGTAGATGCCGATGGGCAGGGCGATCAGCACGCCCACCACATAGGCCAGCCCCACCACCCAGAGCGTCTGCGGGATGCGCTGGGCGACGATGTCCATCACCGGGCTGCGGGTCTGCCAGCTGATGATGCGCTGCTGGCCTTCGGCAAATGCGGTGCCGGCCCAGGTGTCGATCCAGTGCAGCGGCTCGACCCAGAGAAACTGCAGGATCCACTTGCCGAACCGGATATAGCCCGGTTGACCGAGCCCGAGCGCCTCGCGCATCTTTTCCTTCACTTCCGGCGGCACGGTCAGCGGCACGTTGGCCATGGGATCGCCCGGCGCCAGTTCCAGGAGCAGGAAAATGGCCAGAGCGATGATCAGAAGCGTCGGCACGGCAATGGCCAGCCTGCGGATGGTGTAGTTCAGCATCGGCGCCTCGGATCGTCGCTCATCGGAATGTCGGGGAAGGGGCCGCGCCCGTGGACGCGACCCCCGTGTTCATGGGCATGGCTACTTGATGCGATACCAGTCGGCGATGTTCCACAGCTCGCTGTCCCAGGTGTTCAGCTTCACACCGCCGAGCGAGTTGGAATGGGCCGACACCCGGCCACGGTAGACCAGCGGGATCATGACATAGTTCTGCATCAGCATGTCATTCATCGCCTTGGCCAGTTCCGCGCGCTTGTTGATGTCGCCGGTGACCGCCATCTCGGCCACCATCGCGTCATACTCGGCGTTCACGAAACGCGGCATGTTCGAGCCCTGCCACTGGGTTTCCGGGCTCGGGATCTTGGAGGAATGCCAGTTCGCCATGTAGGCTTCCGGGTCGGAACCCGAGAAGTTGTTGGCATACATTTCCACGTCGGCCCAGAGCTTCTGGTAGGTGTCCGGGCTGCCCGGGTCGGACCCGAAGAAGACCGAGGCGTCGATGTTCTTCAGTTCGGTCTCGACGCCGATCTGGCTCCACCACTGCTTGATCAGCGCCTGGAAGTCCTGGCGCACGGCGTTGGTCGAGGTCTGGTACAGGATCTTCAGCGGCACGCCGTCCTTTTCGCGGATGCCGTCGCCATCGGTATCGACGATGCCGGCATCATCCAGCAGCTTGTTGGCGCCGGCGATGTCCTGCACCTTGCAGCCGTCGTTGGCGGTCGAGGCATAGATCGCCGGGGCCGGAAGGATGTTGCAGGTCACCTTGCCGGCAACGCCATAGCCCACGTCAACCAGCAACTGCCGGTCGATGGCCATCGACAGCGCCTTGCGCACGTTGATGTCGGTCAGGAACGGGTGCGGGTGCTTGAGCGTCGAGCGCTCGTCGCCCCATTTCGGGTCCGGGTCGGTCAGGTTGACCATGATCCGTTCCACCAGCGTGCCGAAGCCGGACACCACCTTGCCCTTGCCGGCCGAGGCCATCTTGGACAGCACGTCGGGCGCCAGTTGCAGGTTCCAGGCGTAGTCGAACTCGCCAGTCTCCAGAACCGAACGGCCCGCCGCGGCCGCATCGCCGCCGCCCTTGAAGGTGACCTTGGCGAAGGCCGGCTTGTTCGGGTCGCGGTAGTTGTCGTTGGCCTTCAGCGTGATCACGTCGTTCGGGCGGAATTCGGTCACCACGAAGGGGCCGGTGCCGATCGGGGCGAAGTTGGCCTCGGTGCATTCGGGCGCCTTGGGACCCATGCAGTTTTCGAACTGCGCCTTCTGGATGATCGGGCTTTCGTAGCCGACGAAGGCCGCATAGGGGAACGGCTTGGGCACCGAGAAATGCACCGTCACGGTGCGGTCATCGATCACTTCCACATCGGCGATGTCGTTGAATTTCTCGGCCTGGGCGCAGCCGCCGCCGTCAGCGGTGCAATACTGCCAGGTAAAGCGCACGTCCTGCGCGGTGACCGGCGTGCCGTCGGACCACTTCAGCCCTTCGCTCAGCTTCCAGGTGATCGACTTGAGGTCCTTGGACACACCGCCGTTGTCGAGCGTCGGGATCTCGTCCACCAGCCAGGGGACCATGTTGCCGTCCTGGTCGTAGCGCGCGAGCGGCTCGATCACCATCGAGGCGGCCTCCAGTTCCTTGGTGCCGCCCGAAAGATAGGGGTTCATCAGCGAGGCGGCCTGCCAGTAGATCAGCTTGACCTCGCCGTCATCGCCGCGTCCGGCAAACGCCGGCGCAGCCAGCGCCGCAACGGCGGCCGCCCCCAGTAGTGCATGTCGAAGTTTCATGTCGTCTTTCTCCTTGTTGGGTTCGCTCGTCATCCTCGATCGCCGCCATTGGACTGGCGGTCCGGTTGCCTGGCGCCGTCTGTTTCGTCGAACAGATGGCAGGCCACGAAATGGCCCGATGCCACTTCGAGAAATTTCGGTTCCCGGCGGGTGCAGATATCCGTCGCCTGCGGGCAGCGGGTGCAGAAATTGCAGCCCCGCGGCGGGTTGGCGGGCGACGGCACGTCGCCTTTCAGGATGATGCGCTCGGTGGTGGCCTCGATCGTCGGGTCCGGTTCGGGCACCGCCGACAGCAGCGCCTGCGTATAGGGGTGGCGCGGCGCGCCATAGAGGGGGTCGCGTGGGGCCAGTTCGACGATCTTGCCCAGATACATCACCGCCACCCGGTCGGCGATGTGGCGCACCATCGACAGGTCGTGGCTGATGAACAGGTAGGTCAGGTCCATCTGGCGTTGAAGGTCTTCCAGCAGGTTGACAACCTGCGCCTGGATCGAGACGTCGAGCGCGGCAATGGGTTCGTCGCAGACGATGAATTTCGGGTTCAGAGCCAGCGCGCGGGCGATGCCGATACGCTGGCGCTGGCCGCCGGAAAACTCGTGCGGGTAACGGTTGGCGAAGTCGCGGTTCAGACCGACCGCGTCCATCAGCTCGTAAACGCGCGCGATGCGCTCCTTGCGCGAAAGCGTGGTGTGTTCGACAAGGGGTTCGCCGATGATTGCGGCCACTTTCATGCGCGGGTTCAGGCTGGCCTGCGGGTCCTGGAACACCATCTGCATTTCCGGGCGCAGGGCGCGCAATTTGCTGGCCGAGGCCTCGGCGATGTTGCGCCCCTCGATGGAGATCGTGCCGGCGGTGACCTCGTAAAGGCGCAGCAGGGCGCGCCCGCAGGTGGACTTGCCGCAGCCGCTTTCGCCCACCAGCCCCAG
>JALSRF010000090.1 GCA_026984895.1 Paracoccaceae bacterium | reverse complement strand
CCGCGCCGCGTTGCGCGCGAACTTCAGGATCAACGCCTTTCGGCGCGCCGGTGCCAGCCTCTGCTCCGGCCCCATGCGCAGGATTTCGGCATCGTGACTGTCGGCAATGATCAGCCCGGTCTCGTCGGGCAGAAGCGCGGAGTCAAACCCGTCGTCCACCGCCCAGAAATACCGGTCGCACCAGGCCAGATAACCCGGCCACTTGCGGTCGCTGCGAAAATCGGCGCGGCTCGACTTGCATTCCACCACCCAGATCTCGCCTTTCGGCCCCAGCGCCATCACGTCCACGCGCAGGCCACGCTCGGGCACGAATTCTTCCACGCAGACAAAGTCATGGCCCGCAAGATGGCGGCACACGCCGCGCGCCAGCAACTGTCCGGGTCGAAGGGCTCTTGTCATACGCCGATGGTGAACAGGTAGTGAACGATTGGCAAGCCCCCGGCCGCACCCGGGCCTTGCCAGAGGCGCGAACGCACATTACCTAGGGCGCAGGCGGGCACTGCCCTTCGCGTCGCCCGGGGTTGCATTCCGGTGGCCTTAACACATTCCGAGGGAGCTGGCTCTGTCCGGATCGTGGTCCGGTTACCTGGCGCCCACCTGTATCATCAGGTCCTCGGGAATCAATAACCCCTGACGGTCGTGGCGGTCCCGCCGCCTGCCCGGACCGCCGCTTTCGCCGGCACCGGAGCGATTGCCGCGCGCTGACGCCTGCCCCCGGACGGCGGACGTTTCTCGGGCTCGGCCATGCGCATGATCACGAAAGCGAACTGCACACCGGCGAAAACCACACCATTGCCGATGAACAGCATCCAGACCGCAACCCAGCCCTTGTCCGAACCCATGACCAGATGACCGAGATTGCCGACGTTCTGCCAAAGCAGCAGGGCGACAAACACCCCGGACAAAACGAAACCATAGATCACATGTCGAATGTAAAGACGAACAAGCTTCGGCATCTCTTTCACCCCGCGGCGCTGCACTCCGCCCGCAATCTAGCCACCGCCGCGCCACATGCCAACCGGTCCCGCTGTCGCATCCCCTTCTTCTGTCCGAAAATATCCCCGCCGGAGGCCCCGCGACGCGCCACGCGCGGCGCAACCGATCCCGTGCCGCCGCAAGGCGGCTCAATCCGAAAAGGCATCCGGGCGGGCTTCGCGCGCCATGTGATCAAGCACCGCATTGACGAATTTCGCCTCTTTGCCCTCGGGGAAAAACGCCTTTGCCACATCCACGAATTCGCTGATCACCACGCGCGCCGGCGTATCGCCCGCCACCAGCTCCGAGCCGGCGGCGCGAAAAAGCGCCCTCAGCGTCGGGTCGATGCGCGCGATCGGCCATTTCTCCACCAGTGCCCGGTCGGTCATCTGGTCGATCTTCGCCTGCCGGCGCACGGCGCCGTCCAGCAGTTGACGGAACAGCCCGGTATCGCCCTCGGCCATCTGCGCGCCATCGTAGCGCGCACCGAAGCGATGCGTCTCGAACTCCTGCGCCACCGCCTCGACGCTCTGGCCCGAGCTTTCCATCTGAAACAGCGCCTGCACGGCATAAAGGCGCGCTGCCGACCTGGCCCGCCTGTTCCCTGTCTGCTTTTTCATGCGCTTGCGGGGCCTTCTTCATCGCCTGCGATCAGGATCTGCTCGGGCGAAACGCCAGCGCCGCCGCCCGGACGGCCCCAGCGGCGCGAGAGGGCCACCAGATGCAGCGCCGCCGCCGCCGCGCCAGCGCCCTTGTTCATGCCCGAGGGGTCGGCGCGCGCCACCGCCTGTTCCATGTTTTCCACCGTCAGGATGGCGTTGCCGATGCACAGGCCCCGCAGCCCCAGCAGCATCAGCCCGCGCGACGAATCGTTGCACACAGTGTCGTAATGGGTGGTTTCGCCGCGGATCACGCAGCCCAGCGCCACGAAGCCGTCGAAATTCGACTGCCGATGGGCGATCGCGATCGCGGCGGGAATCTCCAGCGCCCCGGGCACCTCGGCCACGTCGCTGCGGGCACCGGCACGCGCGATCTCGGCCCTGGCCCCGGCCAGCAGCCCCTCGGCGATGGCCTTGTAATAGGGCGCAACCACGATCAGCAGCTTCACCGGCCGCTCGAATCGCGGCAGGGCAAGCGTGTGATGCTGTTCTTCGCTGGCCATGGTCAGACCTCCTCGGGGATCGGGCGGGTGCCCGCGATTTCCAGCCCGTAGGCCTCCAGCCCGACCACCCTGGGCAGGGGCGAGTTGGTCAGCAGCACCAGTTCCGACAGCCCCAGCGCCGACAGGATCTGCGCCCCCAGCCCGTATTGGCGCAGGGTCTGCGGCGAGGCCTCGCCCGGGCGCGCCAGCTTCATTTCCGTGTCGCGCAGCAGCACCACCACGCCGCGGCCCTCGGCGGCGATCACCTTCATCGCGTTTTGCAGATCGCAGCGCGTGCGCCCGATCCCCAGCACGTCTTCCAGCGGATTGAGCGCGTGCATGCGCACCAGCACCGGTTCGGGCCCGGCAATGTCGCCCTTGCTCAGCACGACATGTTCCGCGCCCCGGGTTTCGTCGGTGAAGATGCGCATCATCCAGTCGCCACCGAACATCGAGCTCACGGCGCTCTGGGCACATTCGTTTACCAGGTTGTCGTGGCGGCGGCGATAGGCGATCAGGTCGGAAATCGTCCCGATCCTGAGAGCATGGCGCTGCGCGAAGGCGACCAGATCCGGCAGCCGCGCCATGGTGCCGTCCTCGTTCATGATCTCGCAGATCACGCCCGAGGGGTTCAGCCCGGCAAGGCGCGCCACGTCCACCGCCGCCTCGGTATGGCCGGCGCGCACCAGCACCCCGCCCTCGCGCGCGCGCAGCGGAAACACGTGGCCCGGGGTGGCGATGTCGGCCGCACCCTTGGCCGCGTCGATGGCGACGGCCACGGTATGGGCCCGGTCGTGGGCGGAAATGCCGGTGGTCACGCCCTCGCGCGCCTCGATCGAGATGGTGAAGGCGGTCTCATGGCGTGACGAGTTCTGCGAGGCCATCAGCGGCAGCCCCAGCGCATCGATCCGTTCGCCGGTCAGCGCCAGACAGATCAGCCCGCGCCCGTGGGTGGCCATGAAATTCACGGCTTCAGGGGTCGCCATCTGCGCCGGGATCACCAGGTCGCCCTCGTTTTCACGGTCCTCGTGGTCCACGAGGATGAACATCCGCCCGTTGCGGGCATCCTCGATGATCTCCTCGATCCGGGAAATCGCGTCGCTGTAGTCGGTCTCGGTCTCGTCGCTCATGGCAGCTTCCCTTTTTTCGCCCGAGGCAGATAACGCACCTGCCGGCTCTTGGCCAGTGGCCCGATCGCCGCCCCCGGCTTCTTCTGTCCGAAAATATCCCCGCCGGAGGCATTCGGCAGGCGCCACCCGCACAACGGCGGCCGGTAGCGGGCGGCAGCTGGCGCGCACTCAGCCGCCGGCCTCGGCCAGGCGCGCCACATAGCGGGCCAGGGTGTCGATTTCCAGGTTCACCGCATCGCCGACCGCCACCGCGCCCCAGGTGGTGACCTCCATGGTGTGCGCAATCAGGTTGATGCCGAAGTCTCTCCCGTCAACCTCGTTCACCGTCAGCGAGGTGCCGTTCAGCGCCACCGATCCCTTGGGCGCGATGAAGCGCGCCAACTCGGCGGGCGCGCGCAGCACCACCCGGGTGCTGTCGCCCTCCCGGGCAAGCGAAAGCACTTCGGCCACCCCGTCCACGTGACCCGAAACGATATGGCCGCCCAGTTCGTCACCGACGCGCAGCGCGCGTTCCAGGTTCAGCCGCTTGCCCGGGAGCCAGCCGTTACGGCCGATGCTGGTCCTCGAGATCGTTTCGCCGGAAATATCGACCTCAAACCAGTTTTCGGGCTCCCGCCCCAGCGCCACCACCGTAAGGCACACCCCGTCGCAGGCAATCGAGGCGCCAATGTCGATGGTCGCGGGGTCATGGCGCGTCGCGATCCGGGCGCGCATGTCGCCGGCGCGCTCCACCGCCAGCACCTTTCCCACATCGGTCACGATTCCGGTAAACATGCGCAATCCCCCGCCTGTATCCGCCCTGGCTCGTGGCCTAGCGAAATCGCGCCGGAAGGGCAAGTTTCGCCGCTCCCCGCCGCCCGATCCCCCGCCGCCCGATCCCCGCCGGCCGCTCCCCGCCGGTCGATTCCCCGCCTGCCGGGCAGCGCGCGCTCCGCCAGCGGTGCAGCCAAATCCCGCCGGTTTGCCCGCGCGGCGGCTTTTTCGATGACAAGCAACCGGCCTTGGGGCACAGTTCGCCCGAGGGCATCGGGAAACACGATGAAAAAAGTTACAGGCGCCGGGCGACATTTTCTGTTCCTGCAAGGGCCGCACGGCCCGTTCTTTCGCCAACTGGCAAGAATGCTGCGCGCGACCGGGGCCGATTGCGTGCGAGTCGGCTTCAACATGGGCGATCAGGCGTTCTGGCGCGACCGCCACAGCTATGTCCGTTTCGATGCCCCGCCCGGGACCTGGCCCGAATTCCTGCGCGACCTGCTG
>JALSRF010000089.1 GCA_026984895.1 Paracoccaceae bacterium | reverse complement strand
GCTGGTGGACATAGGTGGCGACCGCCTTGATCTGCGCATCTGTCAGCCGCCCCTGCCAGGTGGGCATTTCGACATTGCGCGCGTGGGTCACCGTGTAGGTCACGTCATCGACGCTGCTGCCGAACAACCAGATCGCATCGGTCAGGTTCGGCGCCCCCTGCGAACGGTCGCCGGTTCCGTCCTCTCCGTGGCAGGCGGAACAATTGTCTTCGAACAGTGCCTTGCCCGGCTCGATCAGGGCCGGATCGCTTTCCAGCCCGCTGAGCGAGCGGACATAGCCGACAACCTGCTTGATCTCCTCTTTGGAAAGCAGTTCGTCGTCGCCGAAGGCCGGCATCTCGGAAAACCGCGTATCGTCCGAGCGCGAGCGGATGCCGTTGCGAATCGTATAGGCGATACTTTCGATGTCGCCCCCCCAGAGCCAGTCGTCATCCAGCAGGTTCGGATAGCCCTTCGCACCGGCGGCCCCGGCGCCGTGGCACTGAATGCAGTTGGTGCGAAAGACCGCGGCACCGGCATTCACGGCGTAGGAATAGAGCGCCTCGTCCGACGGGATTTCCGCCACCGGCGTCGAGGCCAGCCTGGACTCGATCGCGGCATTCTTTTCCCGGAATGCCTGAATGTCCGTTTCCACATCCCCGCGGCTGGACCAGCCGAGAAGCCCCGGCAGGGACCTGTGGATCATGGGAAAGGACGGATAGGCGATGGCGTAGAGAATCCCCCAGACGATGGTGACATAGAAGGTCCACAGCCACCAGCGCGGCAGCGGGTTGTTGTATTCCTCGATACCGTCCCAGCTGTGGCCCGTGGTTTCCGGTGCTTTCTTTTCGGGCTTCTTGGCCATCAGAGAGCCTCCTTGGTTTCGGCATCCGTGTCTGCCGGCTTGTCATCATGTCGAAACGGGATCTGCCCGGTATCCTCGTATTCCCTGGTGCTGCCGGGGCGGAACGCCCACACCACCGTTCCCAGGAAAAACAGCAGGATCGCCAGCATCACCCAGCTGTCTGCGAATTCGCGGAGCATCGAGTACGTGTCCTGCATCGCGCGCCTCCTAGCGGCTTTCGTCGGGGATGAAGGTCGAAAAATCGACCAGCGTGCCGAGCATCTGCAGATAGGCGATCAGCGCATCCATTTCGGAAATGCCCGGCCGGCCGTCGAAATTGCGCACCTGGGCCCCCGGATAACGCTGGAGCAGCCCGTCCGAATCCTTGTCCGGGTCTGCCTGCGCCTCGAAATCGGCGCGCGCCTGGGCGATCATCTCGTCGGTATAGGGCACGCCCACGCGCCGGTCCGCCTTCAGCCGGTCAACAATGTATTTCGGCGACGCCTCCCGGTTCAGCAGGAATGCGTATTTCGGCATCACCGATTCGGGCACCACCGATTGCGGATTGCTGAGGTGGTCAACGTGCCAGTCGTCCGAATAGCGCCCGCCAACGCGCGCCAGGTCCGGCCCGGTGCGTTTCGAGCCCCACTGGAACGGATGGTCATACATCGATTCGGCGGCTAGCGAATAATGCCCGTAACGTTCGACCTCGTCGCGCAAGGGGCGGATCATCTGGCTGTGGCAGACATAGCAGCCTTCGCGGATGTAGATGTCGCGCCCGGTAAGCTCCAGCGGCGTATAGGGGCGCATCCCGTCCACCTTTTCGATCGTGTTGTCGAGATAGAACAGCGGCGTGATTTCCACCAGCCCGCCGATGGTCACGACCAGGAAGCTGAAGATCAGCAGCAGGGTTGCGTTCTTCTCGATGACGGCGTGCTTGTCGAGGATTGCCATGTCTCCGGTCCTCCTTATTCAGCCGGCGCCACGGCCGGGGCCTCGGCAGCAGCCGGGACCCTGCGCACGGTCATCCACAGGTTGTAGGCCATGATCAGCGCCCCGGTGAGGTAAAGCCCCCCGCCCGTTGCCCGGACCACATACATCGGGAACTTGGCCGCCACGGTATCGGCGAACGAGTTCACCAGGAAGCCGTTGGCATCCACTTCGCGCCACATCAGACCTTCCATGATCCCCGTGACCCACATCGAGGCCGCGTAGAGGATGATGCCGATGGTCGCCAGCCAGAAGTGCCAGTTGACCAGGCGCAGGCTGTAGAGCCGCTCCTTGTTCCACAGCCGCGGCGTCAGGAAGTAGAGCGCGCCGAAGGTGATCATCCCGTTCCAGCCGAGCGCACCGGAATGCACATGCCCGATGGTCCAGTCGGTGTAGTGGCTGAGCGAGTTCACCGCCCGGATCGACATCATCGGCCCTTCGAAGGTGGACATGCCGTAAAAGCCGATCGAGATCACCATCATGCGGATGATCGGATCGGTGCGCAGCTTGTCCCAGGCGCCCGACAGCGTCATCAGCCCGTTGATCATGCCGCCCCAGGAGGGCATCCACAGGATGACCGACATCACCATGCCCAGGGTGCCGGCCCAGTCGGGCAGCGCGGTGTAGTGCAGGTGGTGCGGACCGGCCCAGATGTAAAGGAAGATCAGCGCCCAGAAGTGCACGATCGACAGCTTGTAGCTGAAGATCGGGCGTTCCGCCTGCTTGGGCACGAAATAGTACATCATGCCCAGGAACCCCGCGGTCAGGAAGAACCCGACGGCGTTGTGGCCATACCACCACTGCACCATGGCATCCTGCACGCCCGAAAACACCTGCACCGATTTCGAACCGAAGATCGACACCGGCAGCGCCAGGTTGTTGATCACATGCAGCATCGCGATGGTCACGATGAACGACAGGTAGAACCAGTTCGCGACGTAGATGTGCTTTTCCTTGCGCTTGTAGATCGTGCCCAGGAACACCACCAGATAGGCCACCCAGACGGTGGTCAGCCACCAGTCGACGTACCATTCGGGCTCGGCATATTCCTTGGACTGGGTCGCCCCCAGAAGATAGCCGGTGGCCGCCAGGACGATGAACAGCTGGTAGCCCCAGAAGACGAACCACGCCAGGCCGCCGCCGAACAGCCGCGCCGCGCTGGTGCGCTGCACCACATAGAACGAAGTTGCGATCAGGGCGTTGCCGCCGAAGGCGAAAATCACCGCGGATGTATGCAGCGGACGCAGCCTTCCGAAGTTG
The DNA here is from genome assembly GCA_026984895.1 of Paracoccaceae bacterium. GTDB lineage: Bacteria > Pseudomonadota > Alphaproteobacteria > Rhodobacterales > Rhodobacteraceae > JAJRUE01. The sequence continues at coordinate 1,439 of JALSRF010000089.1, read as the reverse complement.
CCATAGCCCTGCAACCACTGGAAATTGAGTGCCGGGAACGCCAGTTCGGATGCGATGTAGACCCCCACGAGAAACCCGACAATCCCCCAGAATACCGTCGCGATGACGCCGGCCCGGACCACCTCGTCCATATATTCCGGGCCCGAGGGCACAACCGGTTCGTCGGTGTGTCGCACGGTCCACAGGAACAGGCCGCCGGCCACCAGCATGACGATGATCGCGTGGACCTGATATGCCAGATCACGCGCGTAGTTGGCGGCAATCGCTGCCAGCACGGTGATCACCGCGAGCACCGCCAGTTTGAAATAATTCCACATTTCGCGCCCCTCTGCTTCAGACGAATGGCCCATCCGCGCGTAGCTGCACGCACGTCAGACGAGATTACCGGCACTTCTGGGCGCCGGATTCACTTCCTGCTTTGATCCATATCAAGAAACACTTCGAAAAAGTTGACCAATGTCAAAGCGTCGCAGGAAAATTCGCGAGACAAGGGCGTTGTGCCCGTTTCGCGGGGTTTGCAACCCAGCCGGAGGATCGAAATGGCATTCAGGAATGTAGTCGCCGTTGTGACCGACGTCGCAAGGGACCGTTGGGCCATGGATGCCGCCGTCGGCCTGGCGCGCCGGGAACGCGGCCACCTGGACCTGCTGTGTCTGGGCGTGGATCGCACGGTCCCGAGCTTCTATTATGCCGGCGCCAACGCGATGGCGATGCAGGCCAGCCTGGCGGAAGCAGAAAAGCGCGCCCAGCAGACCGAAAAGGCCGTCAAGAAACTGATGGAGGGCTCGGACGTCGCCTGGGCCGCCTGCGGTTTCACGGCGCAGCTTCCCGGTCTGGGCACATTGCTGGCGCATCACACGCGCCTTTGCGATATCGCGGTTCTGCCGCGCCCCTACGGCAAGGACCGCGGGCACGAATACGAGGCCATTGTCGAAGCGGAACTGTTCGATGCCCGTATTCCCGTTCTCGTCATTCCCGAAAAATCCGCCCTGCCCCCGGTTGCCGCGCGCATCGTCATCGCCTGGAACGAAAGCCGCGAGGCCCTGAATGCCGTGCGCGCCGCCCTGCCTGTGCTGCAGACGGCTTCGATGGTGAACATCGCCATCGTGGACCCGCCGGCCCATGGCCCCGATCGCTCGGACCCGGGCGGGGCCCTGGCCCAGATGCTGTCGCGCCACGGCGTCAAGGCCGATGTATCGGTGCTGGCCAGGACCATGCCGCGGGTGTCCGAGGTGATCGCGCGTCATGTGGCTGACCAGGCAGCGGACCTGCTGGTCATGGGCGCCTACGGGCATTCACGCATCCGCGAATCGATCCTTGGCGGCGCCACCCGGAACATCCTGCAAAACGCGCAACTGCCGGTGCTGATGGCGCATTGAGGCCTGCCGCCCGGACGCGGGAACCGGTCCCGGGCTTCCCGGCCGGGCAAACGCAACAAG
>JALSRF010000088.1 GCA_026984895.1 Paracoccaceae bacterium | reverse complement strand
ATCAGCACGTTCGGCCGGCCGCTTTTCAGCGCGTGGCGGTCGATCGAATCGCCGGGCAGATGGCCGGCGTAGGGCTCGTTCGCACCGACGCACAGATCGCCCTGGGCGCGCAGGCGGGCCAGCAGCGGCGCCGACAGCCTCTGGTCGTCGGCAAACAGCAGCCCGACATGCCAGGGCCGCGGCGCGCGCGAATTCAGCCGCGGGGTAAAGCTGTGCACCGCCACGATAACGGTATCCTCCACCTGTGCCGCCAGATCGGCATAGGCGGCGTGATAGGGGCGGTGCCATGCCTCCAGGCGGCGGGCGATTTCGGCATCGTCGATGTGCCGGTTGCCGGGGATGATGGTGTGATCGTAGACGCGCATCACCAGCGTCGGGTCGTCCTCGCCCCGGTTCGGGTCGATCACGAGGCGCGAGAAGGTGCTCAGGATTGCGCGCGCGTGCAGCAATTCTGCCAGGTGGCGCGTCACCCCTGCCGCGCCGATATCGTAGGCGATGTGGCGGGCCATCTCCTCGGGCGGCAGCCCCAGGTCACCGCCGTTCACGCTGCGCGGCACCGCGTTCGAGGCATGGTCGCAGGCGATCAGCCACCGCGTGTCGCGCTGCGCTCCGATGATTTCGCTTGCTCTGGTCGTCATTGGCGTTCCACCTGCATCTGCGCCCATTGCATAAGCCCGGACGCACCCAAGCGCCAGTTGCCCGCGCCGATTTTTTCGGCCATACATCCCCCAACCCTGTGACCGCTAACAAACCGCCCGCACACCACCAGCAACCGGAGTCGCGACCCCCCATGAGACGCCACAGAAACGTGAAGATCGTTGCGACGTTGGGGCCGTCTTCGGACAGCTACGACATCATCCGGGCCCTGTTCACCGCCGGCGCGGACGTGTTCCGGCTGAACATGAGCCACGGCACGCACGAGGAAATCCGCGCGCGTCACCGCATCATCCGCCAGATCGAATCCGAGACCGGGCGCCCGATCGGCATCCTTGCCGATCTGCAGGGGCCGAAGCTTCGTCTGGGCAGCTTCGAACGCGGCCGCGAAGACCTGCAGGAAGGGCAGGCTTTTCGCCTTGACCTGGACACGAGCGCGGGCGACGCAAGGCGTGTGAACCTGCCCCACCCGGAGATTTTCGCCGCCCTGGAACCCGGCGCACACCTGCTGATCGACGATGGCAAGGTCCACCTGAAGGTGCGCGCCTGCGGGCCCGACCATGCCGATTGCACGGTCGAGGTGGGCGGCGTCGTCTCGGACCGCAAGGGGGTGAACGTGCCCGACGTGGTGCTGCCGCTGGCGGCGCTGTCGAACAAGGACCGGACCGATCTGGAATTCGTCTGCGAACTGGGCATCGACTGGCTGGCGCTGTCTTTCGTGCAGCGCCCGGAAGACGTGGAAGAGGCCCGCCGCCTGGCCGACGGGCGCGCGGCCATCCTCGCCAAGATCGAAAAGCCGGCCGCGGTCAGGATGTTCGGCGATATCCTTGCCGTGGCCGACGGCATCATGGTGGCGCGCGGCGATCTGGGGGTGGAACTGCCGGTTCAGAACGTCCCGCCGATCCAGAAACGCCTGGTGCGCGCCTGTCGCTCGGCGGCCAAGCCGGTGATCGTGGCGACTCAGATGCTGGAAAGCATGATCGAAAGCCCGATGCCCACCCGCGCCGAGGTTTCGGATGTGGCGGCGGCGATCTATGAAGGGGCCGACGCGGTCATGCTTTCGGCGGAAAGCGCGGCCGGGCTCTATCCGGTGGAAGCGGTGACCACCATGGACAATGTCGCCAAGGAGGTGGAATCCGACCCGACCTATCGCGAAATCATCGAGGCAAGCCGCTCCGGGCACAAGGAGACCATCGCCGATGCGATCGTATCCGCAGCCCGCGAGATTGCCGAAACGACGGAAATTCAGGCGATCTGCTGTTACTCGGAATCCGGCACGACGGCGCTTCTGACCGCGCGCGAGCGGCCGCGCGTTCCCATCATCGCCCTGACCTCGCGCCAGCGCACCGCGCGCCGGCTGGCGCTCAGCTGGGGCATGCACTGCGTGATGACCGAACCGGTCGAACGCTTCAAGATGGCGGTGGTCAATGCGGTGCGCGCGGTCGGCCGCGACGGCTTCGCGCTGGAAACGGACAAGGTGGTGGTCACCGCCGGAATTCCGTTCAACCAGGCCGGCTCGACCAACATCCTGCGAGTGGCCCCCTGCGATGAAAGGTTGATTTTCAGGACAGAAACGGAGTAGCGTTCCGTCCCACATCGCGAGAGAGCCTGACGAAATGGTTAACGACTACCTCATGGTTGCCGGAATAATCATCGGAGTCCTGTCGATTCCGTCGTTGCTGAACGCGTTTTCCTCGGACCGGCCGCTGACCCGGCCACTGGCCATTCTGGTCATTGCTGCGGGCCTTGTCCTGACGGCCGTCTACCGCCAGCCGACGGGCTACTCCATCGACAGCGTGCCCGAGGTCTTCGCCCGCGTCATCGCCAGCTTCACGCGCTAGGCGCCCCCGGGCAGGCGCGCGCGCGCCGGCCTGCGCCCCGGCGAATGGCCGGTCGCCGGGGGCACTGGCGTCGGGACCGACGCCCATGCTAACATCCGCGAAATTCTGCAAAGGACCGCGAAAATGGACGACACGACCCGCATCGAACTCGAAGCCGCCGCCTTTCGCCGGCTGAAAAGGCACCTGATGGAAGACCGGCTTGACGTGCAGAACATCGACCTGATGAACCTGGCCGGCTTCTGCCGCAACTGCCTGTCGCGCTGGTATCAGGAAGCCGCCGCCGAACGCGGGGTGGAGATGAGCAAGGACGAGGCGCGCGAAATCTTCTACGGCATGCCCTATGCCGAATGGAAGGCGCGCTACCAGACCGAAGCCAGCGACGCGCAGAAGGCCGATTTCAAGGTAGCCTTTGCGGAAAACGTCGGCACCCCCGAGGCGTGAACGATCGCCCCGACTGCGCCCCGGCACATTGGCGGATGCCGGGGCCATCGCCCATGTCTTTCGCCGCGCCGTCCTCGAAGGCGCGCGCGACCATTACACGCAAGAACAGCGCGCCGCCTGGGCCGGGCCGCCATCCGGTGTCGCGCGCTGGCGCACCCGGCTGAGCGGGCTTCGGATCTTCGTCGCCGAGACTGATGTCGAAATCGTCGGCTTCATGACACTGGCCCGCAGCGGGCTGCTGGATCACGCCTTCGTCTTGCCCGAACACCGGGGCACCGGCGTCGCCCTGGCGCTTTACCGAAAGCTCGAGGATACGGCGCGCGGCCTCGGCCTTGCCCGACTGCACAGCGATGCCAGCCACCTTGCGCGCCCGTTCTTCAAGCGTCAGGGCTGGGTTTTGTGCCGCAAGAAAACGGTCACGATCCGCGGCGTCGCGCTGACGAATTTCAGGATGGAAAAGCGGCTCTGAGCCCGCCTCCCCTCACACCGCCGCCTTCTTCACCTCTTCCAGGTAGATCTCGCGCAGCCGCGTGGCCACCGGCCCCGGCGTGCCGTCGCCCAGCTTCGCCCCGTCCACCTCGACCACCGGCATCACGAAGGTGCTGGCCGAGGTGATGAACGCCTCGTCCGCCCCTTGCGCCTCTTCGATGGTGAAGGGCCGCTCCTCGATCTCCATCTGCGCTTCGCGCGCAAACCGCAGCACCGCGGCGCGGGTGATGCCGTGCAGGATGTCGCTGGACAGGTTGCGGGTGATGATCCGCCCGCCCTTCACGATATAGGCGTTGTTGGAGGTGCCCTCGGTCACCAGCCCGTCCTCGACCAGCCAGGCGTCGTCGCAGCCCGCCTTCTTCGCCGCCATCTTGCCCATGGACGGATACAGCAGCTGCACCGTCTTGATGTCGCGCCGACCCCAGCGGATGTCGGGGATGGAAATCACCCTGATCCCCCTTTTCGCCGCCGGGTTGTCGGCAAGGCCGGGCTTGGACTGGGTGAAAAGCACCACGGTCTGCGGCGTCGTCTCGGGGTCGGGAAAGACGAAATCCCGATCGCCCGGCGCGCCGCGGGTGACCTGCAGGTAGATCATGCCCTCGTCCAGCGCGTTCAGCCGCACCAGTTCGCGGTGGATTTCCAGCAGCGCGTCCACCGGCATCGGCATTTCCATGTCGAGCTCCTTCAGCGAACGCTCCAGCCGAGCCGCGTGGCCGTCGAAATCGATCAGCTTGCCGCCCAGCACGCTGGTCACCTCGTAAACCCCGTCGGCCATCAGAAACGCCCGGTCGAAGATCGAGACCTTGGCCTCCTCTTCCGGCAGATAGTCGCCATTCAGGTAAACGGTTCGGGTCATTCCGGTCTCCATCTCTTCATTCATCGACGCGATGCACAGGCTGCGCAATCGCACTGCGTTCCCGGCAGGGTCTTGTGGTAGAGGCCGTGATAAACACGCCCGTCCCTGTCAAATCCATTGACGATATCCACAAGCAGCTCATGATCGGCATGCTCATGGCGCCGCCAGAGCGCATATGACACGAGATCAGCAAGCTGCACCAGCCGCGACATGCGCGAATCCACGAACAGCGGCACCTCCGAAAGGTTTTTCAGGCTACCCCAGCGGGTTCCGTCATTGCGATAGGAATGCGCCAATGCCTGCAGCGTATCTTCATAGCGCGACTTGTCGACGACGATCAGGCCGCGCTCCTTGTGGTACTCCCGGTTGTATTTCCGGGTCAGGAACTTGTCGAAACGGGTGCAGATCTGTTCGAAGGCGTGTTCAACCGGATCATCCGGAGAAACCGCCGCCTTGTTTACAACCATGCCGAACGCCTTTAGATTTCGGGCAGAAGAGCCGTGAAAGACGGACAGCGCATCCCTGATGAGCGCAACCCGCTGCTCCTTCGGAACCTGTCTCCAGAATTTCCGCCCTCCCCACATCGGGCTTCCATGAAGTTCGATCTCCGAAATGTCATAGTCAGGGAAATGTCTTTCCACAATCTTGTCGAGTTCACAGATGACATGATGAACGCCGCGTTCGAACACGGCCACACCGGCCATCACGAAATGATCCTCCCCCTCCCGTCCGACATTGCCGGACATATCCACATAGAGAAGATACATTTCAGCGCCCCCAAAAACGGAAAAGGCAGTCAGGTGGGACAAACGCCCTGCGGAATGCGTAAAGGCAAACCTCCTGACCGCTGCGATAATCTATCACCGGTAGTGATTACCGTCAAGTTAACCGTTCGCTCCCTATCCCCAGAGCGCAGCACCTGGCGGATGCACCCCGGCGTCATCGAATGTCAAAGCGTTGTCCCGGTCTTCGGCCAACAGGAGCGGCCCGTCAAGGTCCGTATAGGCCGCGCCCTGGGCCACCAGCACGGCCGGCGCCATCGCCAGCGACGAGCCGACCATGCAGCCCACCATCACGCCATAGCCCTCGGCACGCGCCGCTTCGCGCAGCGCCAGCGCCTCGGTCAGCCCGCCGGTCTTGTCGAGCTTGATGTTCACCACGTCATACTTGCCCTTGAGCGCCGGCAGCGACGCCCGGTCATGGCAACTCTCGTCGGCACAGACCGGCACCGGGCGCTCCATCCCCGATAACGCCTCATCCTCGCCCGCCGGCAGGGGCTGCTCCACCAGCGCCACGCCAAGACGCAGCAGGTGCGGGGCAAGCTCGGCGTAAACCCCGGCGCTCCAGCCCTCGTTGGCATCGACGATGATGCGCGCATCCGGCGCCCCTCGCCGCACCGCCTCAAGCCGCGCCATGTCGTCCGCACCCGCGCCCAGCTTGATCTTCAGCACCGGACGATGGGCGTTGCGGCGCGCCGCCGCCTCCATCGCCTCGGGCGCGGCCAGCGACAGGGTGAAGGCCGTCACCTCGGGCCCCGGCGCAGCCAGCCCGGCCAGTTCCCACACCCGCTTTCCGGCGCGCTTCGCCTCCAGGTCCCACAACGCACAATCCACCGCATTTCGCGCCGCCCCCGGCGGCAACAGCCCCGGCAACGCCGCGCGCGTCACATCCCCCGGCAGCCCGGCAATCTGCGCCTCCACGCTGTCCAGCGTCTCGCCATAGCGCGCGTAAGGCACGCACTCGCCCCAACCGCGATGCCCCCCGTCCGAGACATGCACCGTCAGCACCCTGGCCTCGCTGCGCGAGCCGCGCGAGATGGTGAACACCTCGGCCAGCCGGAACACGTCGCGCGTCACCGAAATCTCCACTGCCCACCTCTTCTTTTTCGCTCAAATATCCCCGCCGGAGGCTCCCGCCGCCGCCACACGCGCACCGGCCTCAGACAGCTTCCAGCGCATCCACAAGCCGCCCCGCCCCGTGCCGGAACGGATCCACCGCCGGCAACCCCATCTCGGCCTCGAGCCCGGCAAGATAGTCGCGCGCCTCCCCCTCGCCAAGTGCCCGGGTGTTGACGGAAATTCCCACCACCTGACAGGACGGATTCGCCACCCGCGCAATCGGCAAGGCCAGATCGCGCAAATGCTGCGGCGACGGCAGCACATAATCCGGCAAGCCCCGCATATGCGTGCGCGTCGGCTCGTGGCACAGGATCAGCGCATCCGGCTGGCCGCCATGGATCAGCGCCATGGTGACCCCGGAATAGGACACGTGAAACAGGCTGCCCTGCCCCTCGATCATGTCCCAGTGGTCGGCGTCGTTGTCCGGCGTGATGTATTCCACGGCACCGGCCATGAAATCGGCCACCACCGCATCCAGCGGCACGCCCGAGCCGGTGATCAGGATGCCGGTCTGCCCGGTGGCGCGAAAGGTGGATTTCATCCCCCGCGCGCGCATCTCCGCATCCATCGCAAGCGCCGTATACATCTTGCCCACCGAACAATCGGTGCCCACCGCAAGGCAACGCTTGCCGCTGCGCTTTCTGCCATTGGCAATCGGATATTCGGCGGCCGGAATTCGCACGTCGTGCAGCGTGGTGCCATGCGCCCCGGCGGCGGCCACAAGCTCCGGTTCGTCGCGCAGCAGGTTGTGCAGCCCCGAGGCCACATCGAAGCCCATCGACAGCGCCTTGACCAGCACCTCTTTCCAGGCCCGGGAAATCACGCCGCCGCGGTTGGCCACCCCGATCACCAGGGTGCGGGCGCCCGCCGCCCTGGCCGCCTCCAGGTCCATGTCGGCCAGGCCCACATCGGCGCCGCATCCCTCCATGCGATACTGGCCCACCGCATCGCCCGGGCGCCAGTCCTGAATGCCCTGCGCCACCTTGGCGGCCAGCTGGTCGGGCGCATCGCCCAGAAACAGCAGATACGGTTTTTCGATCATCTCGCACCCCCTCGCCGGATTCGCGCCATCATCGGGGAAAGCGGCAAAAAGAAGTTCGCTTTTTCCACCCGGTTTGCTGAAAACAACGCAAGATGCTTCGATAAATCCTTAGCTTTTTCGTCATTCATGCGAATAAAAAACGCTTTTGCCGCGAAAACATGACATGGCTGCAGCCGGCACCGCCAACAAAATCGCCCTGTGCACCCGCAAAATCCCGCTTGCCCGAACCTGCGCAATAATCTACCCATCCGGCCAAACCAGACGAAACATCATTGCGAGAGCACCCATGTCCTTCCGCCTCCAGCCCGCCCCGCCGGCCCGCCCCAACCGCTGCCAGCTGTTCGGCCCCGGCTCGCGCCCGGCGATCTTTGAAAAGATGGCGGCCAGCGACGCCGACGTGATCAACCTCGACCTGGAAGACAGCGTGGCGCCCGACGACAAGGCAGAGGCGCGCAGCAACATCATCCAGGCGATCGGCGACATCGACTGGAACAGCAAGCACCTGAGCGTGCGCATCAACGGGCTCGACACGCCATACTGGTATCAGGATGTGACGGGCCTGCTGGAAAACGCCTCTGACCGGCTCGATCAGATCATGATCCCCAAGGTGGGCTGTGCCGCCGACATCTACGCGGTGGACGCGCTGGTTACAGCGGTCGAGTCCGCCCGGGGCCGCAGCAAGCCTATCGCCTTCGAGGTGATCATCGAAAGCGCCGCGGGCCTTTCCAACGTGCAGGAAATCGCCGCCGCCAGCCCGCGGCTACAGGCGATGAGCCTGGGCGCGGCCGATTTCGCCGCCTCCATGGGCATGCAGACAACCGGCATCGGCGGCACGCAGGAAAACTACTACATGATCCACGAAGGCCGGAAATACTGGGGCGATCCCTGGCACTGGGCGCAGACCGCCATTGTCGCGGCCTGCCGCAGCCATGGCGTTCTGCCGGTGGACGGGCCGTTCGGAGACTTCTCGGACGACGAGGGCTTCATCGCCCAGGCGCGCCGCTCGGCGACGCTCGGGATGGTGGGCAAATGGGCGATCCATCCCAGGCAGGTTGCCCTGGCAAACCGGGTCTTCACCCCGTCCGCCGAACAGGTGGCCGAGGCGCGCGAAATCCTCGCCGCCATGGAACAGGCCAAAAGGGACGGCGCCGGGGCGACGGTTTACAAGGGGCGGCTTGTGGACATCGCCAGCATCAAGCAAGCCGAGGTGATCGTGAAACAGGCCGACCTGATCGCCCGCACCTGAGCCGCCCCCTTCTTCTGTCCGGAAATATCCCCGCCGGAGGCACCGCGCCGGGCGCAGCCCGGTGCCAGACCGGACCTGCCGCCGCAGGCGGCTCCTTTTGCCGGCGCCGCGACATTGCATTGCCGGCACGCGCGCGCCATATACTGGCGCAACCCGTACGGAGCACGCGATGAACAACTACCTCGAGTTTGAAAAACCTCTTGCCGAGATCGAGGGCAAGGCCGAGGAACTGCGCGCACTGGCGCGCCAGAACGAAGAGATGGACGTCGAAAAGGAGGCCGCCGCCCTCGACAGAAAGGCCGAGGCCATGCTCGCCGAACTCTACAAGGACCTCTCGGCCTGGCGCAAATGCCAGGTCGCCCGCCATCCCGACCGGCCCCACTGCAAGGACTATGTCGAAGCTCTGTTCAGCGAATTCACCCCGCTTGCGGGCGACCGCAACTTTGCCGACGACCTGGCGGTGATGGGCGGGCTGGCGCGTTTCGAGGGCACCCCGGTCATGGTGATCGGCCACGAAAAGGGCCACAACACCAAGACCCGGATCGAACGCAACTTCGGCATGGCGCGGCCGGAAGGCTACCGCAAGGCGATCCGGCTGATGGAACTGGCCGACCGCTTCGCCCTGCCGATCGTCACCCTGGTCGATACCGTGGGCGCCTACCCGGGCAAGGGCGCCGAGGAACGCGGCCAGTCCGAAGCCATCGCCCGCGCCACCGAAAAATGCCTGCAGGTCAAGGTGCCGCTGGTCTCGGTCATCATCGGCGAAGGCGGCTCGGGCGGCGCGGTGGCCTTCGCCACCGCCGACCGGCTGGCCATGCTGGAACACTCGATCTACACCGTGATCAGCCCCGAGGGCTGCGCCTCGATCCTGTGGAAGGACGCCGAAAAGATGCGCGAGGCCGCCGAAGCGCTGCACCTGACCGCACAGGACCTGCTGAAACTGGGCGTTGCCGACCGGGTGATCCCCGAACCGCTTGGCGGCGCCCAGCGCGACCGCGCCGCCACCATCGCCGCCGTCGGGGCGGCCATCGGCGAAATGCTCGGCGAACTCGACGGCCGGAAACCGGCGCAGATCGTCAGGGAGCGACGGCGCAAGTACCTCGACATGGGCAGCAAGGGGCTTGCCGCCTGAGCCCGGGCCGGCCCCGTGCCCAGCGTCCCGTGCCCAGCATCCCGCGCCCCGTGCCCCGTGCCCCGCAGGCCGGGGCTGTCCGACACGATCCCCCGAAAGACCAGACCAACCGGAGCCTTCCCAGATGAACCTGCTTGAATCCGTTTCCGATGACCTCGCCCGGCAGGTGCTTACCCTGCCCGGCGC
>JALSRF010000087.1 GCA_026984895.1 Paracoccaceae bacterium | reverse complement strand
ATGGACGACAACACCGTCATCAACCTGATGGCCGAGGCCATGGGCGCCTCCTCCTCCACGCTTCAGGAAGCCTTCCTGACCGCCGTGCGCATCCGCCGCGCCGAAGCCCGCGCGCTGGCGGTGCTGGACAAGCACAGGAAACCGGCCGGCTGAGCGCCGCCACGCGCCGACCCGGCCCCGCCTTCCCCCGGGCCCTTGCGCGCCGTCTCCGACCGGGCCTTCTGCGACCCGCCCCCGCGGGACACCGCCGCCACGCTGTCGCAGCACCGCTCAGCGGGCGGAGACGTCGAACCCCGCCTCGGCCATGAGCCGGTTGGAATGGCGCTCCACACGCTGCTCGAGTTCGGCCATGAACGCATCTTTCGGCTTGCCGGCCGGAATGCGCGGCAGGAATTCGACCACCGCCAGGCCCGGTTTGCGCCCGATGCCGCGGCGCGGCCAGAACACCCCGACGTTGGTCGCCGCCGGCACGCAGTCCTCTTCCAGTTCTTCGTACAGCACCGCGGTGCCGATCTTGTAGGGCTTGCGCGCCCCGGCGGCGACGCGCGTGCCCTGCGGATAGATGATCAGCTGGCCGGGGTCCGCCAGGTTCCGTTTCACGCCTTCCTTCATCTGCGCAATCGCCGCGCCGCGCTTGCCGCGATCCACCGGCACGCAGCCCATGCGCATGGCATACCAGCCCAGGATCGGCGCCCATTTCAGCTGTTTCTTCATGATGAACTTGGGGCGCGGGCAGGCGCTGACGATGATGATGATGTCGAAGAAACTCTGGTGTTTGGCGGCGACGATGACCTCGTCTGTGGGCACCTCGCCGCGCACCTGCGAGCGCAGCCCCACCATCCAGCCGGCCGACCAGCGCACATAACGGCAATAGCTGCGCACCGCCCGGAACGCCCAGTCGCGCGAAAACAGCGCAAAAGGCGTGAAGAACACCGCCATGATCGGCATTGCCAGATACATCTGCACAATGAACGCCAACGAACGCAGCCACTGCACCGCATGTCCCATCAGGTGATCCACTTCAACGAACGCAATGCCGCAAACCGGGTGGCGAAGAAGGCAACCGCGCCGGTCAGCGGCGGGATGGTCAGCGGCCACAGCCAGCCGGCCCCCTGAAACCCCAGCCCGGTCAGAAACCCGCCCTCGGGCGAGGCATCGGGCAGTGCCAGCACCGCCAGAACGCCGGCAAGCGTGCCCGCGAGCGCCCCGAAAAAGGCGCGCAGCGTGAACCGGCGAACGAAGGCCCGGGCGATATAGCTGTCGCGCGCGCCCACCAGGCGCAGAACGCGAATGATGCGGCCATTGGCGGCCAGGGCGGAATTCGCGGCCAGGGTGACCATGGCCGCGGTGGCCCCGGCGATCAGCGCAATCGAAACCAGCCCCAGCAGGCGCAGCCGCGATGCCGCCGCAACCAGCGGACGCCGCCAGCGGGTATGATCGTCCAGCACCGCGCCGGGCGCCTCCGCCTCGAGGCGCAGCCGCAGCCCGCGCGCATCGAACCCGGTATCGTCCTCGACGACCGCGATCAGGCGCGGAACCGGCAGGCTGTCCAGCGGCAGGTCCGGGCCGAACCAGGGCGCCAGCAGGGCGCTGATCTGGGCATCGTCCAGCAGACGCGCGCTGGCCACGCCCGGCGTGCTCCGAAGCACCCTGAGCGCCGCTTCGGCCTGCCGGGTCATCTGCTCGGCGGGCGCGGAAATGCGCACCGTGGCCGTGCGCGCCAGTTGCTGGCCCCAGCGCGTGGCAAGCCGCCCGGTGGCCAGCGAAAGCGCCAGCGCGAACACCGCCAGAAAGGCCATCGCGGCAGCGGTAAACAGCGTCAGCCGCGCGGTATGGCCCGATGGCGGCACCACCCGGTCAACGCGCCGGTCCGTGCGCGCCTCGTCGCCCCCCCCGCCTGCGTTTCGGCGCAGTCGGTCGCGCAGCCCGCTCACAGGTCCGCCCCGGCCAGTTGGACATGCCGGTTCCTGATCCGCAGGACCCGGGCCGAAACCTGTGATTTGGCGCTGCGCACAAGGTTCAGGTCATGGGTGGCAACCAGGATGGTGCGCCCCATCCGGTTCAGCTCCACCAGCAGGGTCAGCAGGCGCTGCGACATCTCCCAGTCCACATTTCCGGTCGGCTCGTCGGCGACGATCACCTCGGGCGCCACGATCACCGCGCGCGCAAGCGCCGCCCTCTGGCGTTCGCCCCCCGACAGTTCGGGCGGGCGCGCCGATGCCCGCTCGCTCAGCCCGACCCAGGCCAGAAGTTCGCGCAGGTCGTCGCCTTCGGGCCGGCGCCCCGCGACCTCCAGCGGCAGGGTGATGTTTTCGGCAATCGAAAGGTGGTCGAGGAAATCGCAGTCCTGGTGGACCACGCCGATACGCCGCCGGGTGTGGGCGATGTCGTCGCGATCCATCGACTGCACGTCCTTTCCGAAGACCGTCATGCGGCCGGTATCCGGCGTCAGGTCCAGATAGCACAGCCGCAGGAAGGTCGTCTTGCCCGACCCCGAAGGGCCGGTCAGGAAATGGAACGACCCCGGGCGCAGATGCAGGCTCAGCCCGCGCAGCAGTTCGTCGCTTCCGTAACCGTATGACACGTTTTCCAGTCGAATCACGCCGTTCTTGTCCCCGTGCCCTTGCCGGTGTTGCCGCGACGGTTTTGCCTCAGCCTGCCGCCCGTTTCAATCGGCACCGCTGCAAAAGCTTGGATTGTCCCCAGTTCCCTGATAGAAAATCGAAAAAAACGATGGCTTGCGGCGCCTTTCAGCCGGACGAAAGGTGCGAAAAGGGGCCGCAAACAGGTGAATTCGGATTTGAGGTGGCAGGATGCGTTTGATTTGTCCAAATTGCGGAGCACAATACGAGGTCGATGAAGGCGTCATCCCCGAGGGCGGGCGGGACGTTCAATGCTCGAACTGCGGGCACACCTGGTTTCAGCGCAATGCCCGCGATGCGGCGGCACACGCAGCCGAAACCCGGGCCGAGGCCGAACGTGCGGCGCCGGAGCAGTCCGCCGCCCGGGACGACGCGACCGAGGCCGCCGGGGACGCCGGCGCCTCCGACGATGGCGGGGCGTCCGCCGAACCGGCCGAGGACGCCAGCCACGACGCCCGGCCCGAAGACGCCCGGCCCCACGATGAACAGCCCGACGACGCCCGGCCGGATCGCGAACCGGATCGCGAAATGCCGCCGCAGCGCAGCATCGACGAGGGCATCAAATCCATCCTGCGCGAGGAAGCCGAACGCGAGGCCGGCGAACGCAAGGCCGAAAGCGCCAGCCTGGAAACCCAGCCCGAGCTGGGCCTTGCCCCGGCCGCCGCCGCCGCCCTGAGCGAGCGCACCGCCAACATCGGCGAAGCTTCGCCACCGGACGACGGCGAAGACGTTTCGCGCCGCGAAATCCTGCCCGACATCGAAGAGATCAACTCCACGCTTGCCCCGGCCGGCGCCGGCAACGAGGATCAGGACGAGGCCGAAGCGCAGGATGCGCGCAGCGGATTTCGCCGCGGCTTCATCCTTGCCATCGTCCTGTTTGCCGTGCTGACGCTGGTCTATGTATTTGCGCCGCTGATCGGCGATGCCGTCCCCGCGCTGGCGGCGCCGCTCAAGGCCTATGCCGGCTGGGTGGACGGCCTTCGCGCGGGCATCGATGTGATGATGATGCATGCCGTCGAAAAGCTTACCGCGCTGGTGAACCAGCTGTCGGGCAGCGCCAACCCGGGCTGACCCGCCGCCAAATGGACACAGCGCCGGGGATGGCGCCCATGGCGCGTGGCCCGGGGCAAGTGGCTTTCGGCCTGTCGCCCGGCGCGCGCTGCGCAGCGCCAGCGGCCACCCCCGAGCCCCCGGACGCGATGCGAGACCCACCATGCCAGGACCGGACGCCATACCGGGCGTTGGCGCGGCCTGCCTGACTGGGGATGAAGGCAGCCGATGACGGCAGTTGATGGCGGCAGTTGATGGCGGCGGCAGATCGCGGCGGCGCGCCCTTGCTGCGCCCGGCGGCACCGGGGGCGGCACCGGGGGCGGCGCAGGGCAGGATGGCGTGGGGGATGGCGCACCGCCCGCCGGGGCTGCCTTTGCCGGGGCTGCCCTTGCGGGCGCGAAACGGCGCCCGGGCCGGCGTCACGATCAGAACTGGCCGAGCAACCTGCGAAGGTAGTTCCGCTCGTCCTCGGGCCGGTCGCGCTGCGAGGCACGGCGGCGGATCTCGTCCAGCAACTCGCGCGCACGGCGATAGACGTCCTCACCCTGAAGCAGTTGCCGGTCGGTTCCGATCCGCCCGGCCGCACCGGCGCTGCGCCCCAGCGGGTCACGGCTGTCCTGCGGCCCCCCGGCGCCGTTGCCGCGTCCCTGTTCTCCGGTCTGCGATGTGGGTTCGCCGGCCAGCTGTTCTGCCAGGTCGCGCATCCCCTGACGCAGCGCCTCCAGGGCATCGGCCTGCCGATCGAGCGCCCCCGAAAGGTCGCCGTCACGCAGCGCTTTTTCCGCCCCGCGCATGGCCCGTTCGGCATCGTCAAGCGCGCCGCGCCCGCCGTCCTGGCCGCGGTCGTTGCCCGCGCCCGGCCCCGGCACGGTCCTGCGGCCGGTGCCCGGCATGTTGCGCATCTGTTCGCGCAGCCGGTCGATCAGCGCCTGCTGGCGCTCGGCCAGGCCCTGCGCGTCGCCGCCGCCGCGGCCCGGAAGCTGCCCCCGCGGCCGGTCCCCGCCCGGGCCATCGCCGCCGGGCTGGCCCCGGGCACCCCCCTGGCCCTGCGGCCCGTCCTGGCCCTGCTGTCCGCCCTGGCCTTGCGGTCCGTCCTGGCCCTGCTGTCCGTTCCGGTTGTTCTGACCGTTCTGGCCATCGTTCTGGCCATCCGGCTGGCCGTCGCCAAATCGTTTCTGCAGATCCCGGAAGGTCTGGTCGCTCAGCCCCTGCTGGCGGCGCAGCGTGTCGGCCAGCCCTTCCAGCGCCTGCTGCCCCCGGCCCTGCCGGCCCTGGCCGCCCTCGGTGACCTGCAGGTTTTCCATCAGCTTGCCAAGCTGTTCCAGCAATTGCTCGGCCTCGCTCATCCGGCCTTCCTGCATGAGCTGCTGCAAGCGGTCCAGCAGCTGCTGCAGCTGTTCGCCGGTGATTTCCTGCGTGTTGCCGTTGTCGGCCTGCTGGCGGGTGTCGCCGCGCTGCTGGCGCTGCTCTTGCGCCAGCTGGCGCAGGTAATCCTGCATCGCCTGGTCAAGCGCGTTCATCAGCCGGCGGATTTCCTCGTCGTTGGCGCCGTCGCGCATTGCCTGGCGCAGCCGCTTCTGTGCTTCCTGCAGGCGCGCGCGCGCGTCGCCCAGGTTGCCGTCCTCGATGTCCAGCGCGATGGTCCACAGCACCCCGGCCAGCCGGTCGCGTAGCACACCGGGCATCGGGCGGTGCGCACCGGCCGCGCCTTCCAGTTCGCGGATCACCTGGCGAAGCCGCAGATAGACCGCCGCATCGCGGAACAGATCGTCCGGCCGGTTGCTCAGCGCGCGCAGGATCCGGGCCACGCGCCGGCCATTGCTGCGGTTCCACAGCAGGTCGCGCCGCTGCTCCACGATCGCCGCCGCCAGCGGGTTGAAAAAATGCCGCCCCGGCAGGGTCATGCGGTAGGGCTGCGAGGCGCCCTTCTGCCCGGCGGCATCCTCGACAGACAGGCGCACCGTCACCGGCAGCCCCACCCAGGGGTGGCGCGTCAGGTCCTCGCTCAGGGTTTCCTCGATCTTGCGCCGGTCGCCGTTGAACGGCATCGGCAGGTCCAGCACGATGGGCGCGCGCGGCTCGGGATCGGGCACCAGACCATGGCGCCGGTCCACCGCGCCAAGGTCCAGCGCAATCTCGGCGCGGCCGCTGCGCACGCCGTAGTCGTCGCTGGCGCTGAACGGCAGCTTCAGTTCGCCCGCAGCGCTGTGGCTGACCTCACCGGCCACGGCGACCTCGGGCGGGCGGTCGGCAATGGCGTCGATCTCCCAGCTTCGCCCGCCCGGCCCGTCGATCGCCAGCCGGCCGCTTCGGGCAACGCGAAACACCTGCCGGGCGTCGGCCGCGCTGCCCGGCGCGCCGGTGCGCCCCGAAACGGTTTCCTCCACGATCAGCGCGCCAACCTCTCCGTAAAGGCGCAGCGTCACCTTGCTGCCCTGCGCAACGGCAAGGCGCGCGCCGGTGGCATCGGGCAGATACAGGGTCGGCCTGCCGGTATGGGCCGGCGGCTCGATCCAGCCTTCCCAGGCGGGCCCCGCCGCCAGCGCGCCGCCCGGACGGCCGCCCGACAGGCTGTCGCCCACCGTGGCCAGGCGAAAGACCGACCCGAAGATCAGCGCCGTGACAAAGGCCAGCAGCGCGACGTAGCGCACCCCGTAGGGATCGCGCGCCGGCAGGTCCGGCGCCGGCGCCGGGGCACGGGCCGCCCGCGCCCGAGCGGCCATCCGCTCAACATGCGCCCGCCAGACCGCCTGCGAGGCCGGATCGCCGGTGCCGATCGCCTGGCGGTCGAGAATCGCCGCGATCGGCCGTCCCGGCAGGCGGCGGTCGATGCGCGCCAGCGCCTCGGCGCGCGTCGGCCAGCGGAATCGACGCAGCCCGAAGGCCAGCGCCAGGGCGCAGCCCAGCGCGACCGCCACCGCAGCCGCCCAGGCCAGATCAACCGCCAGGCGCTCGTGCAGGCCGAACAGAAGCCCCGCCAGCACCAGCAAAACAAGGGAGAACAGCGGCCAGAACGCCCGCGCGGCCCGTTCCGCCACCAGCCCCGCGCGGCTGAGAGCAACCTGCCAGCGCAACCCGGCAAGGGCGTTTTCGGTTCTGTCGTCTGCCTCTGCCATCTGTCCTTTCAGGCCCGTGCCGGCACCCGGCCGGGCGGGCGGCGCGCGTTCACAGCCACGCGGGAATGTTATCGCGTCCGATCATCTCATCATAGCTCGGGCGGGGCCGAATGACAGCGAATTGATCGCCCGCCACCATCACCTCGGGGATCAGCGGGCGCGAGTTGTATTCCGAGGCCATCGCCGCGCCGTAGGCCCCGGCCGAACGGAAGGCCACCAGATCACCCGCCGCAAGCGCCGGCAGGTCGCGTTCGCGCGCGAAGGTATCGCCGCTTTCGCAGATCGGGCCGACGATGTCATAGCGCAGCGGTTCGGCGCCCGGGGCGGGCTCTGTTGCCGGGACGATATCGTGATGCGCCTCGTACATCGCCGGGCGCACCAGGTCGTTCATCGCCGCATCGAGGATCAGAAACCGGCGGTCCGCGCCCTCTTTCACATAGATCACCCGGCTGACCATGATCCCGGCATTTCCCGCGATCAGCCGGCCCGGCTCGATCTCGATCTCGCAGTCCAGATCGCCCAGGAGACGCCGGATCATGGCACCGTATTCCTGCGGCAGCGGCGGCGCCTCGTTGGCGCGCCGGTACGGGATGCCCAACCCCCCGCCCAGGTCAAGCCGGCGGATGTCGTGGCCGGCGCCGCGCAACGCCCGCGTGAGTTCGGCCAGCTTGCAAAAGGCGGCCTCGAAGGGGGCAAGCTCGGTCAGCTGGCTGCCGATATGCACGTCGATCCCCACCACCTCCAGCCCCGGCAGGCGCGCCGCCCGGGCATAGGCGTCCATGGCGCGCGAGATCGGGATGCCGAACTTGTTCTCGGCCTTGCCGGTGGCGATCTTGTCATGGGTGCGCGCATCCACATCCGGGTTCACCCGCACCGCGACAGGCGCCACCTTGCCAAGCGCAACGGCGACGTCGCTCAGCGCGTCCATCTCGGGTTCGCTTTCCACGTTGAACTGGCGGATCCCGCCGTCAAGCGCGATGCGCATTTCCTCGCGGGTCTTGCCCACGCCCGAAAACACGATGCGCGCGCCCGGCACCCCGGCGGCGCGTGCCTTCAGATACTCGCCCGCCGACACGACATCGACCCCGGCCCCCATGTCGCCCAGCAGCTTGACCACCGCCAGGTTGGGGTTGGCCTTCATGGCGAAACAGACCAGGTGCCGCGTGCCCTCGAGCGCCGCGTCGAACAGGCGGTAGTGACGGCGCAGCGTGGCGGCGGAATAGACATAGAACGGCGTGCCCACCTGCGCGGCAATCTCGGCCACCGGCACCTGTTCGGCGCAAAGCGCGCCGTCGATGTAAAGAAAATGATCCATCCGCCGTTTCTCCTGACCTGCCGGTGCCGCACCGCACTGCGCTGCGCTGGTCTGCGCTGCTCTGGTCTAAGCCCCGGGCCGGCGAATTCAACCGGAAATCGGGCGCGGCTTCACGACCGCGCCGGGGCCGGCACGGGCCGACGCGCACGAGGCCCCCGGCCGGGCCGGCCCTCATCCGCCGAACTGGACCCCCAGGGTGGTCTTGTTGAAGGGACCCGTGCTCGAATTGTAGCCGACGGTGGTCTGGGCGCTGTATCTGGGCTTCAACGGCACACCATCGACGCCACAGGCGCTCAGCGCCATCAGGCCGGCAAAAGCGACAAGCAGAAGTTTCACACCAACCTCTCTTTCAATCTCTCTTTCCAGCGCGCGATCTGGGCGCGCACGTTTTGCGGGGCGGTTCCGCCGTATGATGTGCGCGAAGCGACGGAATTCTCAACCCCCAGAACCGAAAACACCTTGTCGGTGATGCCGGCATGGGCGGATTTCATCTCGTCCACGCTCAGATCCGCCAGATCGCAGCCCTTCCTTTCGGCCATGGCAACCAGCGTGCCGGTGACGTGGTGGGCCTCGCGAAACGGCAGGTTCAGCTCGCGCACCAGCCAGTCGGCCAGGTCGGTGGCGGTGGAAAAGCCGCTGGCGGCCGCCGCGCGCAGCGCGTCGCGGTTGGCGGTCATGTCGCGCACCATGCCTTCCATCGCCGCCAGCGCCAGCATCAGGTTGTCGGCGGCATCGAACACCTGTTCCTTGTCCTCCTGCATGTCCTTGGAATAGGCCAGCGGCAGCCCCTTCATCACGGTGAAAAGCCCCACCGTCGCGCCCAGGATGCGACCGATCTTGGCGCGGATCAGCTCGGCCGCGTCGGGGTTCTTCTTCTGCGGCATGATCGAAGAGCCGGTCGAGAAGCGATCCGAAAGCGTGACAAGGCGGAACTGGGCGCTGGACCAGATCACCAGTTCCTCGGCCAGGCGCGAAAGATGCATGGCGCAGATCGCCGCCGCGCCAAGGAATTCCAGCGCGAAATCGCGGTCCGCCACCGCATCCAGCGAATTGGCGCAGGGCCGGTCGAACCCCAGCGCGCGCGCCGTCATGTCGCGGTCGATGGGAAAGGAGGTGCCCGCCAGCGCCGCCGCGCCCAGGGGGCATTCGTTCATCCGGGCGCGGGCATCGGCAAAGCGGCCGATGTCGCGGGCGAACATTTCCACATAGGCCATCATGTGGTGGCCCCATGTGACCGGCTGCGCCACCTGCAGATGGGTGAACCCGGGCATCACCCAGTCGGCCCCGGAATCGGCCTGAGCGAGAAGCGCGCGCACCAGCGCGCCAAGCGCCGCCTGCGCCGCGTCGGCCTGATCGCGCACCCACATGCGGAAATCCACCGCCACCTGATCGTTGCGCGAACGCGCCGTGTGCAGCCGGCCCGCGGCTTCGCCGACAATCTCCTTCAGTCGCGCCTCGATATTCATGTGAATGTCTTCCAGCGCCGTCGAAAACGGAAATTCGCCGCCTTCGATCTCTGACAAGACCGTGAGCAGACCTTCCCTTATCGCCTCGGCATCCTTATCGGTAATGATGCCTGCGCTCGCCAGCATGGCGGCGTGGGCACGAGAGCCGGCAATGTCCTGGGCGTAAAGTCTCTTGTCGAACCCGATCGAGGCGTTTATCGCCTCCATGATCGCATCCGGTCCGGAGGCAAAACGTCCGCCCCACATTGCATTACGGATCTTGTCGGTCATCTGTGTGCGCCCTTGTCGGAGGTTGGTCATGCGCCTGTTTCTGTCCGCTGTGCTCTACACGGCCCTTGCCCTGGGTGCAAATGCCCAGGGGCTCGATACCGGCGCCCTTGCGGCGCTGCGCGAAGGCACGCTCAAGAAACTGGTGTTTGCGGCGGCGCCGCACGATGTGCCGCAAATTCCGTTTGTCGATGCCGACGGCGCCCAGCACCGCCTGGCCGACTGGAAGGGCAAATACGTGCTGGTGAATTTCTGGGCCACATGGTGCGCCCCCTGCCGCAAGGAGATGAAATCGCTGGAGCGCCTGCAACAGGCATTCGGTGGCGACGATTTCGAGGTCGTGACCATCGCCACGACCCGAAACACGCTGCCGGCCATCCGCCGGTTCTTTTCGGAAATCTCGGTCACCGATCTGCCGATCCTGATCGACGACAACGCCAGACTTTCGCGCGAAATGGGCGTTCTCGGCCTGCCGACGACGCTTCTGCTCAACCGCGACGGGCAGGAAATCGCCCGGCTGCGCGGGGACGCGGCCTGGGACAGCGACAGCGCCAGGGCCATCGTCGCCCGCCTTGTAGGC
>JALSRF010000086.1 GCA_026984895.1 Paracoccaceae bacterium | reverse complement strand
CAATACGATTTTACAGAAAAGCCCCGCATAATCATACATGATTATCGGTCCTACAAATATTCAACATAGCGTACTTTGTAAATATATGAAAAATAAAAGAAAAATAGTATTACGCAAAAACTGGTATGTGACGATCCTTAAAATATATGCTATTTAAGATCATAAAAAACGCAATACCAGTGGGATAAGTGTAGAATGAATATGACGTGTATTATAATGATACGTATACGGTGCTTGATGGTTGGGCGGGTATAGCGGCACCCCGTAGGGTGGGGTTCCACCCCACCACTCCGGCCTCGCCACCAACCCAACAATTATCGACATGCGGTGGGGTAAAACCCCACCCTACGGCCCAAACCTCCCCAACCGCATATCCCGATGGGCGGACAAGTACTCACAAACTATTGACGCCTTTCGTTTCCCGCATCGCCCGTATCCCGTGCCGGGGCCGCCACCGCCCCGAATGCCGGGTCCCCGCGGCAGGGCAGGTCACCGGCAGCGCCCGGGCGCGCTGGCGCGGTGGACACAAACCGGTTTGCGGGCTAAGCAAATCATGTTCGGGTTCGATGCGGATATTCGGGTTCGGAACCAAAAACATTGATTTGCAACCCTGACAGACGGGTTGTTCAATTGCGACACGGAGGAGACACCATGCTCAAGAAGACCATCCTCGCAGGGTTTGCCCTGGCGCTCGGACTCTCGGCCTCGGCAGCCCTGGCCGAGTACCCGGAAAAGGCGATTACCATCGTCGTCCCGTCAAAGGCCGGAGGCTCGACCGACCGCACCGCGCGGTTGTTCACCGAACTTGCCGAAAAGAACTACGAGGGCTTCAAGTTCGTGATCAAGAACGTGTCCGGCTCGGGCGGGCAGAAGGGGTTCGAGGAGATCGCCCGCGCCGCGCCCGACGGTTACACCATCGGACTTGTCTTCACCCCGCAACTGGTGGCCCATGTGGTCTCGGGGCGCGCCAAGTACACGCTCGACAGCTTCCACATCATGGGCAACGTGGCGCAGGACCCCGGTATTGTCGCCGTGCCCAAGGACAGCCCGATCAAGACCATGGGCGACCTTGCCGAGGCCGCGAAGGCCGGCTCTCTCACGGTTGCGGTAAACGGTATCGGTTCCGACGATTTCCTGGCCGCCAAGCAGTTCGAGGAGGCAGCCGGCGTTACCTTCAACCTGTTGCCGACCAAGGGCTCGACCGAACAGAAGGCCGCGATTCTGGGCGGGCATGTGGATGCCGCCTTCATGAACCTTTCGCAGATGATCAAGCAGCACAAGGCGGGCGACGCCCGGATCATCGCCCTTCTGACCGAAGAACGCGACGAACATCTGGCCGACATGCCCACTGCCAAGGAACAGGGCTATGACGTGTTCATGCGCGCCACGCGCGGCTTCGTGGCTCCGGCCGGGATCGACGGTGCCATTCAGGGCCGGCTCGACACCATGTTGAGCGAGATCATGGCCTCGGACGAGTTCAAGGCCAATGCCAAGACCGGCTCGATCTTCCTGCTGCCGATGTCGGGGGCCGACTACCTGGCCTATCTGCAGGATTTGCAGAAGCAGACCAAGGCGGTATACGACAAGGCCCCCTGGTAGGCCCGCATGAGCCGAAAATGGGCTGATCGCGCGCTTCTTGCGCTGTTCATCGGCATGGCCGTGCTGCTTTACCTCAGCACGGCCAGCTATCCCGGCATTGCCAGGACCACATCGGCGCGATACGTCCGGTTTCTTGCCGTGTTCATTGGCGCGCTGAGCGCCCTGCAACTGGGCTACAGCTTGCTGAAGGATCGCAGCGCCGGGCGCCTTTCTCTGACCGACCACCTGCCCCGGTTCCTGGGGCTTCTGGCCGCGCTGGCCGCGTTTGCCGTGCTGTTCGAGCGGTTCGGCTTCTTTCTCGTGGCGGGGGTGTTCATTCCCCTTGTTGCGTGGCTGCTCGGCTATCGCCGCAAGTCCGTGATCCTTCTTGTCACACTTGGCGTGCTGCTGTTCGTGTGGCTGGTCTTCGTGCAGCTTCTGAACGTGAATCTGCCCGGTCCCACCTTCTGATTTCCCCTTCGTTCGAAAGCCGCGCCAATGCTTGAATATCTCCAGATCGTCTTCGGCTTTCAGTCTCTGGTCACGATCTTCATCGGCACCGTTGCCGGGGTGGCCATCGGCGGCATGCCGGGGCTGACGGCCACCATGGCGGTGGGGCTGCTGGTGCCCTTCACCTACACCATGGACCCGACCGCCGGGCTGATGCTGCTTGGCGGCATCTATTGCGGTGCCATGTATGGCGGCTCGATACCGGCAATCCTGCTGAATACCCCGGGCACGCCCGCGGCGGTGGCCACGGCCATCGAAGGCTATCCGATGAGCCGCCAGGGGCGCGGAGGGCTTGCGCTGAAGGTATCGGTGATCGCCTCGTTTTGCGGCGGCACCTTCTCGGCCTTCGTCCTGCTGCTGTTCGCGCCCTTTCTGGCCCGCCAGGCGCTGGCCTTCGGGCCGGCCGAAACCTTTCTGCTGGCCCTGATGGGGCTGGCCGGAATCGTCTCCATTGCCGACGAGAACACCTCGCTGATCAAGACGCTGATTGCCGGGGTCCTGGGCATGGTCATTGCCATCATCGGCACCGACGACATGTCGGGCAGCCTGCGCTATACCATGGGCTATGTGGAACTGGTGGACGGGATCAACTTCATGCCCGCCCTGATCGGGCTGTTCTCGATGATCCAGATGCTGGAACTGGCGGGCCAGCGCCACCACAAGATCGACACCACGGCGCTCAAGCGCAGGCAGAAAAGCGAGCCCCTGCCGGCGGGCATTGCCCGGCCGATCGCGCTTGGCGCCGGCACCGGCACGGTGATCGGCATCCTCCCGGGCGAGGGAGCGACGATTGCAGCCTTCATTTCGTACAACATTTCCAAACGGATGTCGAAGATGAAAGAGCTTTTCGGCAATGGTAACCCGGAAGGAATCGCCGCTGCCGAAGCCGGAAACAACGGCTGCGTGGGGGGCTCGCTGGTGCCTACGATCACGCTCGGGATTCCGGGAAATTCGGTCGCCGCGGCGCTGATGGGCGCCTTCATCATCCACGGCATGATTCCCGGCCCCGACCTGTTCACCGATTATGCCGCCCACACCTATCCGTTCATCCTGTCGCTGTTCGTGGCCAATGCCGTCTTTCTGGTCGTCGGCCTTGTCTTCGCGCCCTATCTGGCGCGCATCGCCCTGGTGCCGCCGGCGCTGATGGTGCCGGTGGTGAGCGCGTTTGCGGTGCTCGGCTCCTATGCGCTCAACGGTTCGGTCTTCGATGTCTATCTGATGATCGCCTTCGCCCTTGGCGGGCTGGTGCTGAAGAAGCTGGGGTATTCGCTCGAGGCGCTCATTCTCGGGCTGATCCTGGGTCCCATCGCCGAGGGCGGTTTCACCCAGGGCATGATCATCGGTCACGGTTCGCCCCTGGTGTTCTTCGAAAGCACGATCGCAAAGGTCATGTGGGGGCTGATCGCGCTGCTGTTGCTGCCGCCGCTGCATGCCTACTGGAAACACGTGCACAAGCCCTCCCGCCTGTCGGCCGGGCAGTGAGCGCGCGCGATTGCCCGCCGGGCGCTTCACACCGCCGGGCAATCGTGCAAGGGTGGGCACGGCCGCGGCCCGGGGCAGCTGCGCCGGGCCGGTGCGCCGGCACACCGGGGGCCGATGCGCCCGGAGCACAGGACGAACGAGACGCACATGCACGACATCTGGCGCGGACTGATGGAAGCGGGGCGGCTGGTGGTGACGCTCGATGCCGATCTCTATGAAATCATCGGCCTGTCGCTGCGGGTGACGCTGAGCGCGGTTCTGGTGGCGTCGCTTGTGGGCCTGCCGCTGGGCGCCTGGCTGGCGGTCAACCGGTTTCGCCATCGCCGCCTTGCCGTTGCCACGCTGAATGCGCTGATGGGGCTGCCGCCGGTGGTGGTGGGCCTGTTCGTCTACCTGTTGCTGTCGCGCAGCGGCCCCCTTGGGATGCTGGGGCTTCTGTTCACGCCGGGCGCAATGATCATTGCCCAGGCCATCATCGTGACCCCGCTGATCGCCTCTATCGCCCATCAGGCGATCCGCGAACTCTGGGCCGAGTATCACGACCTGCTGATCTCGATGAACGCCACCCGCGGGCAACGCATGCGCACGCTGCTGTGGGACGGACGGCGGGCGCTGCTGACGGCGATGCTGGCCGGTTTCGGACGCGCCATCGGCGAGGTGGGGGCGATCATGATCGTTGGCGGCTCGATCGAGCATTCCACGCGCGTTCTCACCACCGCCATTGCGCTGGAAACCAGCAAGGGAAATTTCGAATTCGCCCTCGGGCTCGGACTGGTTCTGATCGGGCTTGCCCTGGCGGTGAACCTGCTGATCCACGGGCTGGGGCGGACCGAGCGGGGCAGCACCTGGTAGCGGCGATTCGCAGGCCCGTCGGCGCCGCGGCCGCCCGTGCCGCCGGTCCCGCCAGTGCCACGGCCCGGCGGGAAGAAACCGGCCTTCTCGCCCGGCGGGACCGGGTGCCGCACAGCTGCCCGCGGACGATCCGGGCATGCGACAGGACAGATTGTCCGCGCCGGCTGCGCCTTGCGCCCGGCTTTCGGACAGAATGTCCAGCCCGCCGGCAGGCCGGGCGGAAGATCGGGGCGGGCCTCTGATTTTGCTGGAAAATTTCCGGCACCACGGCATAATTCCGCACATGCTACCACTCTGACGGAGCCGATATTGGCCACGATCGAAACCAGCCCCGCACCCGCCGGCGCGCTTGTCGGAACCCCGGCACGGGCGCGCGGGCGGGTGCAACGCGCGCTGTTGCCGCTGAGGCTGCGCGGCGCGACGGCGCGGGTGCGCGGCAAGACATTGCTCGGGCCGGTCGATCTGACCATCGCGCGCGGCGGCACGACCATCGTCCTTGGCCCGAACGGTTCGGGCAAGACCACGCTCTTGCGCGTGATGCACGGGCTGCAGCGCCTGTCGGCGGGCAGCATGACCTGGAACCTGCCGGCGCCGCTGGCACGCGAGCGGCAAGCCTATGTGTTCCAGACGCCGATCATGATGCGCCGCTCGGTGCTGGACAATCTTGCCTATCCGCTGCTCCTGCACGGCATGAGCCGGCGCGAGGCACGAAAACGCGCGGCCTGCTGGGCCGAACGCGTCGGCCTGGGCGCGGCCGCCCGGCGCCCGGCGCCGGTGCTTTCGGGCGGGGAAAAGCAGAAACTGGCCCTGGCGCGCGCGCTGATCCGCGCCCCCGAGATCGTCTTTCTGGACGAACCCTGCGCCAATCTCGACGGCAACGCGACCCGCGAGATCGAGGCCCTGCTTGCCGATGCCCGCGCGGCAGGCACCCGGATCGTGATGGCAACGCACGATCTGGGCCAGGCGCGCAGGCTGGCCAGCGACGTGCTGTTTCTTCGCGGCGGACTGCTGCACGAAAGCGCGCCGGCAGACCGTTTCTTCGATGCCCCGGATACCGCCGAGGCAACCGCCTTCCTGAGAGGAGACATCGTGCAATGACACCGGGACTTTCACTGCGGTTTTCACTGCGGTTTTCGCGCGCCGGGCGGCTGGCGGCGCTTGTCGCGCTGCTCTTCGCGCTGCTGGGCTTTGCTGCGGCGGCCGGGGCCGGGACCGGGGCAGGGAATGGGGCCGGGAATGGGACCGGGACCCTGCGCATGGCGGTCACGACCTCGTTCGAGAACTCGGGCCTGTCGCATGTCCTGTTGCCGCGCATCAAGGCCGATACCGGCATCGAGGTGCAACTGATCGTGGTCGGCACCGGGCAGGCGCTGCGTCTTGGCGCGGCGGGCGATGTCGATGCGGTTCTGGTCCATGCCCGCGCGGCCGAAGAAAAATTCCTGGCGGCCGGCCACGGCACCCATCGGCGCGAGATCATGTATAACGATTTCGTGCTGATCGGCCCGCGCGATGACCCCGCCGGCGCGGCCGGGGCCAGCAGCGCCACCGATGCCCTCTTGCGGGTGCGTGCGGCGCGCGCGCCCTTTGTCAGCCGGGGCGATGACAGCGGCACCAACAAGAAGGAACTGGCGCTGTGGAAGGCCGCCGGCGTGGGCACGCCCTCGGGGGGGTGGTATCGCCCGGTCGGGGCCGGAATGGGGGCGGCGCTGAACGTGGCCAGCGGCATGAATGCCTATGTGTTGTCGGACCGGGCAAGCTGGCTGAAGTTCGCCAACAAGGGAGACCTGGCGCTGCTCTATTCCGGCGATCCGGTGCTGTTCAACCAGTATGCCTATATCCCGGTCAACCCGGCACGCCACCCCGATGTCAAAAGCGCCCTGGCCGCGCGGCTGGAGGACTGGTTGACCAGCGATCGGGCGCGGGAGCTGATCGACGGTTACCGGCTTGACGGGGAACGGCTTTTCACGTTCAACGCCCGGCCGTGACCCTGCCGTCCTGCGGGCCTGCGCCATCTCCGGGGCGCCCCCCCCCGGGGATGATGCGGATGCAGTTCGCAGCCGGCATGTCGCCGCCGACAGCTGGCCCCCCGGCACGTTGCGTCAGACCGCACCTGTTTCAGACCGCACCTGTTTTCCGTTTCGCCCGGCCCGCGCGCGCCTCCCGTGCATCGGCCCGCCCGCGCATCGGCCCGCCCGCCCGTCGTGGCGCGGGCCCGCGTCCGGCGTGACGGCGCCGCCCCGCTTCCTTGTGGGCGGCCCCGTATCCAGCCTTGCGCGACAGGGTCTAGGTTTCGGGCGTGGCGTGCATGGCCACCTGTTCCAGACGGGCATCCGCCGGGCTGATCACCCGGTAGGCCTCGTTGACGCCGGCCTCGGTCAGGCTGCGCGATACCGTCAGAAGGGTGTTTGCCGGGTGGCCCGCGCACAGTTCGGCCATATGGGCAAGCTCGTCTTCGGCGACCGGGCGGGCGGCGGCCAGAGACGGGGCGCCGTAGACCTGCACGAAATGCTGTGCCAGCGCCGCGCACAGGCGTTCGTATTCATGCGTCTGGATGCGGGTGACGGCCACGAATGTCACCCGCCCGAAGCTTGTCAGCCCCAGCCAGCCGTTGGCAAAGGCCTGCCGTGCCTTGCCGGCCAGGTCGGCCTCGGTCCAGTTGGAAAACTCGAAGCCGCCGCTGATTGCCCATTCGCCGCTTTCGGCCGGGGTGTGGAACACCTGAGCGTCGCTGTCGTCGAAATGGATGGCGCGGGCAAGGTTCAGTCCCGCGTCGCTGATGGTCTTGCTCATCGTCGGCTGTCCTTCCCGATATCGTTTTCAAGCAGCGCGGCCAGGGCGAGCGCGCGGGTTTCGTCGCCCGCGCGCAGCAGCATGTTGAAATGCTCGTCCACGCCCACGAAGCGGCCGCGCGCCGGCCGCCCGGCGATGCGCTGTTCGATGTCGTGGCCGATTTCCTCGACCAGACCGCGCCACTGCTCGTGCAGCGCCGCGCGCTCTCCCGTTTCCAGGCGGTTGACCCAGACCAGCACATGGCGTGCCCAGGCCTCCAGCAGGCGCGCCGGGGCGACATCGCTGCAGCCTTCGAGGTAGAGCGCGGTCTCGTCAGGCGTGTGGCCCGGGTCGTCTTCGGTGGCCGGCAGCAGCCGCAACTCCAGCCCGACCACCAGCCAGCCGGGAACCTGCGTCGCCTCGTCGGTATCGGCCGCCACGCGCAGCCGTCCGCAACGCCCGCCGTTGACGCGGATGGTGCCGTCCCAGGTCAGGTGCACCGCGACCTCGGGCGGGGCAAGCGCGCCAAGCGCGTTCTGAAACCCCACGCCGCAGGCCGGCAGCACTGCCAGGGCGCTTTCCAGCGCTTCCTCGGGGGCAAAGACGATGGCCGCGCGCAGCATGTCGGCGCCGATGGCATGCACGATCAGCCCCGCATCGCAGCCCAGCGCTGCCCTGGCGCAGGCATGCGCGAAGGGATCGTGCATGCCATCGCCCAGATCCTGCCCGCTGAACAGCGGTGGGAAGGTGATCGGGCGCGGCGCCTCGAACAGGTTTTCTCCGGCGCTCATGCCAGGCCGTCTCCGATCATGCGCCGGGCCAGGTCGCGAAAGGCGCGTGCGGGCGCGCTGTCGGGGGCCGAAGCGACCAGCGGCGCGCCGCCGTCCGATGCCCGCCTGAGCGCGATGTCCAGCGGCAGTTCCGCCAGCAGCGGCACACCAAGGCGTGCCGCTTCCTCGGCGACGCCGCCATGGCCGAAGGTGTGTTCCTCGTGCCCGCAGTTCGAACAGACATGGGTGGACATGTTTTCGATCATCCCCAGGATTGGAACACCCAGCTTGCGGAACATGTCAATCCCCTTGCGCGCATCCAGCAGCGCCACGTCCTGCGGTGTCGAAACCACGATCGCCCCGCTCAGTTCGGCTTTTTGCGCCAGCGTCATCTGCACGTCTCCCGTGCCCGGCGGCAGATCCACCAGCAGCACGTCCAGCGTGCCCCATTGCACCTGTGCCAGCATCTGCTGCAGCGCCCCCATCAACATCGGGCCGCGCCAGACCACGGCTTCGTCCTCGCGCGTCATCAGTCCGATCGACATCATGGTGACGCCGTGGTTGCGCAGCGGCAGTATGGTCTGCCCGTCGGGCGAGGCCGGGTGGCCGCTGATGCCCAGCATCCGCGGCTGGCTGGGGCCGAACACATCGGCATCCAGCAGGCCGACGCGCCGGCCCTCGGCGGCAAGCGCCACCGCGAGATTGGCCGACACGGTGGATTTCCCGACCCCGCCCTTGCCCGAAGCAATGGCGATGATGCCGGCGATCCCGGGCAGTTTCTGCGGCCCGGTGCGGGCCCCGGCTGCGCCCGCCGCCCGCCCGGAGGCCCTGAGGTCGGGCGGCGGGGGCGGGGTGCTGTGCGCGGTGAGCACGACGGAGACCCCGGACACGCCGTCCAGGGCCTCGATGGCCGCCTGCGCGGCCGCACGCACCGGCGCCATGGCCTCGGCCTGTTCGGGGGCGCATTCGAGCACGAAGCGCACCGTGCCGTCATCGCCCACATCAAGCGCGCGCACCATGCCGGCGGCCACCAGGTTTTCGCCGCCGGCGGGCGGGCGTATTCCCTTGAGCGCTTCAAGGACGGCCTCGCGTGTCAGTGCCATGTCCGTGTCTCCTGTCTTGCCCGTCCCGGCGCGGCGGCGCTGCGGGCGGGCCGGTGCGCTGCCGCGCCCGTCATGTTCGCCGCACCCGTCATGTTCACCGCACCCGCCGCGTTCGCCGCGCCCGTCATGTTTGCCCGCCATGCCCGGGCGACGCCCCCGGGCCGCGGGCCGCCCGCATCACCGGGCCCCGGCGATGCTGCCTTCGACCACATGCTCAAGTCCCAGTTCCTCGATCGTCAGCACCGCGCGCACGGCAAAGCGCCTGCCTGCGGTATCGCCGGCCTCGCGCATGGCATCCTCGATGGCGCGCTGCGAGGTCACGCCCACCTGCTTGAGGAACTTGCGCATGGTCATGTTGAAATCGTCGCTCATCACGGTTCTCCTTTTCCTGGTCCTGTTCGACGGGTGCAATTGACCCGAATGCCCGGGCGTGGATACACATGGGCAATGACACTTTCTTGTGCCTGTCTTCCATGGAGTCGTCCACGGACCGGTCGGGCCCGGCGCAGCGCAACCGGGGCCCCGGCGCGCATTCCGGCGGCCCTGCGGGCGGGGCGCGTGCCGGCGCGGGGATGCGGGCGGGTGCCGCGGTTGCGCTTGCTGCTGGCGCTGATCGCCCTGGCCGGCGCGCTGCTGGCGGCGGAGCGGGCGCTGGCGCAGGCGCAGACGCAGGAATCGGAACAGGACCAGGCGGCACAGGTCGTCTTCGCCGTGCCGCCGGCGCCAATGCACGACGGGCTGTTCCGCTTTCTGGTGCCGCGCTTTTCGCTCAAGACCGGGGTGCCGGTGCGTGTCGTCGCCCTGGCGCCCGATGGCGCCCCCCCGGCCGATGCGGGGGTTGTCCTGGCCCCGGCGCCCGGCCCCGCCCAAAGCGAGGCCACGCCGCTGCTGGCGGATGCGGCCGGGCAGCGCTACGTGCTTTATGTGACCGCGCCCCGGACGCACGGCGGCTGGCCGACTGGCTGTTGTCGGCGACCGGGCGGCGCACCGTGGCCCAGTTCCGCCTTGACGGTCGGCAGGCGTATTTCCCGCTGGAAAAGGCAGCTGCCCGGGCCGGCGGACGGCGCTACGGCGGCGATGCCGCGCGCGGCGAGCGGATGGCCTACGCGGCCTGCGGGCGCTGCCATGTGATCGGCGAAAGGAACCGGATGAAGGGCATCGGCTCGACCCCGTCTTTCGGGGCGCTGCGGGCCCTGGGCAACTGGCGCGAACGCTTCGAGACCTTCTTTGCGCGCAATCCGCACCCGGCAATCGTGCAGCTTGAAGGGGTGACGCCGCCGTTTGCCGCCGCCACGCCGCCGCCGATGGCCCCGGTGGTGATCACGCGGGCCCAGTTCGACGATATCCTGAGCTTCGTCGAGGCGCTGACCCCCGCCGATCTTGGAGCCCCGATCCGCCATCAGTGATCCTTGCGGCGGGAAAAGTAATCCTCGGTGGTGACCACGCGCGCGCGTGCGCCGCCCTGCAGCGGGTTGTCCGTGGAATGATACTGCGCGCGCACCCGGCAGTCGTCGCACATCTGGATCAGCCGGGCGGTCTCGGAGGTGGCGAACATTTCGTGCTTGCCGGCCAGTTTTTCGGTGATCTTCTCGATTGTCGCGCGCACGCCGAACAGGGCGCCGCATTCGATGCAGGCAAAGGGCTCTTCCTCGTTCAGAACCCGCTGCGAAAGCGCGTCGTCGCCAAGGTTCAGCCGCGCTTCCAGGCGCAGCGCGTTTTCCGGGCAGGCGCGCGTGCACAGGCCGCACTGCAGGCAGGCGTCTTCCTGAAAGCGCAGCTGCGGGGCGTCGGGGTTGTCGCCGAGCGCGCCGGTCGGGCACAGCGACGCGCAGGCCAGGCACAGCGTGCAGGCGTCGGTGTCCACATGAACCGTGCCATAGGGGGCCGCCTCGGGCAGCGGCACCGGTGCCTCGGGCTTGCCCAGCAGCGCCTGCGCCGCCAGCCGCGCAACCTGCCGGCGGCTGCCCATGGCCAGGATCGGGGTTGCGGCCGGGTTCTCCGCCCCCGCAGAGTCGCGCAGCACGCGGGCCAGTTCCTCGGGGTCGGCGAGGTCCAGCAGGCGGATGGTGTCCTCGCCCGAAACCGCGCAGGCAAGGGCCTGTTCGCGCTCGATCGTCGCGGTTTCGCTCAGCGGCGAAAGCAGCAGGTCCACATGCCCGAAACCGGCGGCCAGCGCGGCCAGCATCTCGGCATGGCCGAAACCCGCCAGCGCCGGCACCGCCAGCGGCACGACATCGGCCGGCAACCCGTGCGCATGGCGCGCCGCAAGCGAGATCATCTCGCCGCCGTGCTCGTTGTCGTGCACCAGCAGGCGCGGGCCCGGGGCCCCGCCGGCAGCGCGCCAGGCCGCGGCCATGGCCTCGATGCGGCGAAAGGTGAAGGCCCCGTCAGGCGCATCGTAGCTGATCGCGCCGGACGGGCACAGGCTGGCGCAGCCGCCGCAGCCGGCGCAGATCATCGCATCGACGGACACGAAATCGCCATTGGGCGCCAGCGCGCCGGTGGGGCAGTTGTCGATGCATTTCGAACAGCCGGCGATCTCGGCGCGCTTGTGGGCGCAAAGCTGTGGTTCGATGCGCATATGCAGCGGTTTTTCGAAGGTGCCCACCATCTGCGCCGCCTCGATGGCGGCCTCGGCCACGGCGTGCGGATCGCGCGGGTCGGCGCGCAGGTAGCCGTCGCGCTTGTGCGGGGCGGGAAACAGGGCCGGGCCGCCGCCAAGATCGATGAGGATGTCGCAACTGCTTTTCGCCCCGTCGCGCGGCGCCCCGAACGCGGGCGCCCCGCGCCCCGAGCGCTGCAGCTGGCGCAACCCGTCGATGCGCAGATCGAAGCCGCCAAAGGCGCCGCGCGCGCCCGCAAGTCGGCCCAGGACCACGTCGAAGCTGCGCTCCATGGGTGCCTCTTCGGCCTCGTCCTCGTGCAGCAGCACCGTGACCGCCAGCACCTCGGCCAGGCGGGCGGCGAGCGGCAGCGCGACCTCGGCCGGGCCGAGGATCAGGCAGCGTCCCTGGCTTTCCACATCGACCATCTTGATCATCGGAGCGTCCAGCAGGGCGTCGGCGACCAGGGCCGCCATCTTCGGCCCGGCGCGTTCGGCCTCGTCCGACCACCCGGCGCGGTCGCGCAGGTCCACGAACAGGGGCGGCTCGGCCCCGATCTCCTCGGCCAGATCGCCGAACAGAACCCGCTCCTGCGTGCAGGCGATGATCGCATCGCCGTCGCCGATCTGCGCCGCCGCGGTTTCGATTTCGGCTTCGCACAGGTTCGAATGCACGCGCGAGCAGGTCACCCCCTCAAGCGTCGAAAGGGCCTTCAGGTCGAAGGTCTGCGTTTCGGAACAGTTGCACAAAATCAATCTCTTGGGCAT
Source organism: Paracoccaceae bacterium (assembly GCA_026984895.1). Taxonomy (GTDB): domain Bacteria; phylum Pseudomonadota; class Alphaproteobacteria; order Rhodobacterales; family Rhodobacteraceae; genus JAJRUE01. The sequence goes on along the minus strand of JALSRF010000086.1, from coordinate 7,972 downwards.
GGTTTCTCACCTGTTTTCCGGCAGTTCCGACGGACACGACCGCCGACAGCGCGCGGCCGTGCACCGGCTCAGTAAGGCGTGAAACGGCGCCAACGTAAAGCGCTTTGCGACAAGGTGATTCGCTTTTTTGGGGGCGCGGAAATACCTGACAAGACCGCTCGCTTTTTGCATGTGGACAAAATGTCCGCCTGTTCGGGGCCGCCCCGGGGTTGCCGGACGAATTGTCCAGAATTTCCGCCCTGCCGGCAACGAATCGCGCCGCGCATCACTTTTTCTTTGATCGCGGCAAAACGGATCGTGCACAGTCCGCTCAGGGCGCGGTTGCGCAGGAAAAAGACGACACGGTGGGGAGGTCAGCCGGCGAATGCCCGAGATCAGCATCTCAATGCCCCTGGGCATCGTGATTCGCAAAAGCCCCGGCGTCACCCGCTGGGCGGGCTGGAACTGGAGCTGTCCGGCGGTGCTGCCGGGGGCCGGAGAGGCCGACTGGAAGCCGCTGCGCCGAGAGGGCGATGCGGTCGAATATCACGCCGCCACCGTGGAACTGGAACTCTGGCGCAAGGAGACCGAGGCCTACCTGGCGGAACTCGCCACCCGCAGCCCGTCTGTCTATGTCATCTTGCGCGAGACGCTTTGCCATGAACCCGGGATCGAGGTGGTGCTGGCCACGGTTTCGCCGTTCGAGGCGCAGGACTACGCCGACACCGGCGAGGAAATCGTCGAACAGGTGCCGATGCCCGCGGCGCTGCGCGCCTGGGTCGGCGATTTCGTCGCCCGCCATCACGTCCCGGAACGGTTCATCAAGCGCAAGCGCGACAAGCTGCGCGTGGATCTGGTGGAGGACGGCATCGGAGATGCGCGCATCTCCCAGCCAAGCGACGTCTATCGCGCGCCGTCGCGCCGCGGGCGCCGGGACCGGCGCCAGTCCCAGCGCAGGGTTCTGCCATGAACGGCGCCGGACACGGTTCGCAGGGCCGGGCGCCCGGCAGGGCGCTGGACAGGGCGCCGGACAGGGCGTCGGGCAGGCCGCTGGACAGGTGGTCGCGCCGCAAGGCAGCGGTGCGCGCCGAACAGGAGGCGCTGGACCGGGCCCGGGCCGAACGCGCCGCCGCCCGCGCCGCCCGCGCGCGCGAGGCAGAGCTTGCCGAAAGGAGCGACGAGGAAATCCTGCGCGCACTGAACCTGCCCGCGCCGGAGAGCCTGAGCGGGACGGACGATTTTCGCGCCTTCATGGATGCGGCCCTGCCCGAGCGGCTGCGCCGGCGCGCGCTGCGCTGGCTGTGGCGCAGCGATCCGGTGCTGGCCAACGTGGACGGGCTGGTGGACTATGGCGAGGACTTCTGCGCCGAGGCCGGGACCGGCGAGGCGCTGGCCACCGCCTATCGTGTGGGCCGGGGCATGCTGGCGGATGCATCCGATGCAACGCCTGATGCGCCTGATGCACCCGATGCGCCTGATGCAAAAGCACCGGTTGCGCGTGCAGACGCGGCGCTCGCCCCGCCGGCGCCGGCACTCTCGGAGGAAGACGGGATTGAATCCGAGCCGGGCGCACCCCGCGCAACCGCCCTCTGCGGCGCGCGGACCCCTGGCGCGCGGACCCCTGGACCCGGCGCGCGGCCGGCACGGATGCGCTTCGTTTTCGAAACCGGCCCCGAAGGCACCGGCCCCGAAGAAACCGGCCCCCAGGGCGCCCGGGCGGCTGCCTCGCGGCCCGGCACCTCTGCACCCGGCAAACGCATTCCCGGCAACATGGATGGCGAAAGAACATGACAACCGACACGCTTGAGGCCATTTGCGAAGAGGAACGCCTGCGCGCGCAGGTCTACGATTTCCTGGCGCGGATGCTGGCCGGGCCGCCCGATGGCGACCTGCTGGAGCGCACGGCCGCGCTCAAGGGCGACGACAGCCCGCTGGGGCAGGGGTTCGAGGCGCTCGCCCGGGTGGCGGCGCTGACCACGCCGGCGGCCGCCGAGCGCGAGTTCACCGCCCTGTTCATCGGCGTCGGGCGTGGCGAGCTGCTGCCCTATGCCAGCTACTATCTGACCGGATTCCTGAACGAAAAGCCGCTGGCACTGCTGCGCCACGACATGGACGCGCTGCGCATCAGCCGCGCGCCCAACGTCTACGAGCCCGAGGACAACATCGCCAGCCTGCTGGAAATGATGGCGGGCATGATCCTGGGCCGCTTCGCCGAGCCGGTGCCCCTGGCGCGGCAGGGCGAATTCTTCAACCGCCATCTGGCGCCTTGGGCGGGCCATTTCTTTTCCGATCTGGAGCGGGCCGAAGGCGCGCTTCTTTACGCGCCCGTGGGCACGGTCGGGGGCGCATTCATCGATATCGAACGCGAAGCATTTCGCATGAACGCGGCCTGACCGCACCAACCCGGCCCCCTGGGCCTGAAAACGAAGGAAAGGAGGAGGAAAGATGAGCAGGATGCCCGAAGACGGCAAGACAAGCCGGCGCGATTTTCTGAAACTCGCCTCGGTCTGCGCCCCGGCGGCAGCCGGCGCGGCCGCGCTGAGCGCCACCGCCACCGCCGCCGAAGCCGAAGCCTCGGCCGAAGCAGCCGGCGGGCTGCGCGATACGCCACACACGCGCGCCTATTACGAAAGCCTCAGGTTCTGAGGATCGCAGCAGGGCAAGGGTAGCGAACGGCCCCGGAGCCCTGATCATTCAATCCGGCGGTTACGGTGCATGGCCGGACCGCCTACAGGGAGAAACACATGCTCAGGAAAAAGACCAACGGGGTTGCGAGACGCCCCCAGCGGACAAGCATCCTGTCTGACATCACCCGCAGGCCGGTGGACCGGCGCGCGTTCCTGCGCGGCTCGGGCCTTGCGGTCGGCGGACTGGCGGCGATCGGTGCCACCGGCGGAACCGTGACGGCGGCCTCGGCGCAATCGGCGGTGGACAAGGCCATCGAGACGGTGAAGAGCGTCTGCACCCACTGTTCGGTGGGCTGCACCGTGATCGCGGAGATCGACAAGGGCGTCTGGATCGGCCAGGAACCGGGCTGGGACAGCCCGTTCAACCTCGGCGCCCATTGCGCCAAGGGGGCGGCCGTGCGCGAACATGCCCACGGCGAACGCCGGCTCAAGTATCCGATGAAGAAGGAAGGCGGCGAGTGGAAGCGCATTTCCTGGGACCAGGCGATCAACGAGATCGGCGACCAGATGCTGAAGATCCGCGAGGAAAGCGGGCCTGACAGCGTCTACTGGCTGGGCAGCGCCAAGCACAGCAACGAACAGGCCTACCTGTTCCGCAAGTTCGCCGCCTACTGGGGCACCAACAACGTCGATCACCAGGCGCGTATCTGCCATTCGACGACGGTTGCGGGCGTGGCCAACACATGGGGCTACGGCGCCATGACCAACAGCTACAACGACATCCACAACAGCCGGGCGATGATCTTCATCGGCTCCAACCCGGCCGAGGCGCATCCGGTGTCCCTGCTGCATATCCTGAAGGCCAAGGAGCAGAACAACGCGCCGCTGATCGTGGTGGACCCGCGGTTCACCCGCACCGCGGCCCATGCCGACGAATATGTGCGCATCCGCTCCGGCACCGACGTTGCCTTCATCTGGGGGCTGCTCTGGCACATCTTCGAAAACGGCTGGGAGGACAAGGACTTCATCCGCACCCGGGTCTACGGCATGGACGAGATCAAGGCCGAGGTAAAGCGCTGGACCCCGGACGAGGTCGAGCGTGTCACCGGCGTGCCCGGCAGCCAGATGGAGCGGGTTGCGCGCACGCTCGCCAACAACCGCCCCGGCACCGTCGTCTGGTGCATGGGCGGCACCCAGCACCACACCGGCAACAACAACACGCGCGCCTACTGCATCCTGCAGCTTGCACTGGGCAACATGGGCACATCGGGGGGCGGCACCAACATCTTCCGCGGCCACGACAACGTGCAGGGCGCGACCGATGTCTGCGTCCTGTCGCACAGCCTGCCCGGCTATTACGGGCTTTCGGCCGGGGCCTGGGCGCACTGGGCGCGGGTCTGGGAAGAGGACCTCGACTGGCTGAAGGGCCGCTTTGCCACCATCAAGGGCAAGGACGGCAAGGACAAGCCGCTGATGAACCTCAAGGGCATCCCCGTGTCGCGCTGGATCGACGGCATCCTGGAAGACAAGGACAACATCGACCAGCCCGACAACGTGCGCGCGATGGTGCTCTGGGGGCACGCCCCGAACAGCCAGACCCGCGGCGTCGAGATGAAGAAGGCGATGGAGATGCTCGACCTTCTGGTCGTGGTGGACCCCTATCCGACGGTCTCGGCGGTGATGCACGACCGCACCGACGGCGTCTACCTGCTGCCGGCCTCGACCCAGTTCGAGACCCGCGGCTCGGTCACCGCCTCGAACCGCTCGGTCCAGTGGCGCGATCGTGTGGTGGAGCCGGTGTTCGAAAGCCGCCCCGACCAGGACATCATGGCGATGTTCGCGGCCAAGCTGGGCTTTGCCGACCGGCTGTTTCGCAACATCGCGATGGACGGCGAAAACCAGCCCAATGTCGAGGACATCACCCGCGAGTTCAACCGCGGCATGTGGACCATCGGCTATACCGGCTGGGCGCCCGAGCGCATCAAGGCGCACATGGCCAACCAGCACACCTTCGACCGCACCACGCTGCAAGCGGTCGGCGGCCCGGTGGACGGCGAATATTACGGCCTGCCGTGGCCGTGCTGGGGCACGCCCGAGATGAAGCACCCCGGCACGCCGGTGCTCTATGACATGAGCAAACCGGTGGCCAAGGGCGGGCTGACCTTCCGGGCCCGTTTCGGGGTCGAGCGAAACGGGGTGAACCTGCTGGCCGAAGGGGTCTACAGCCAGGGCTCGGAAATCCAGGACGGCTATCCCGAGTTCACCATGGCGATGCTCAAGCAACTTGGCTGGGACGGCGATCTGACCGACGAGGAACGCGCCACCATCGAGGGCATCGCCGGCGACAAGACCAACTGGAAGACCGACCTTTCGGGCGGCATCCAGCGGGTGGCGATCAAGCATGGTTGCGCGCCGTTCGGCAACGCCAAGGCGCGGGCCGTGGTCTGGACCTTCCCCGACCCGGTGCCGATCCACCGCGAGCCGCTCTACACGCCGCGCCGCGATCTGGTGGCGGATTATCCGACCTACCCGGACAAGCATGCCTACCGGCTGCCGACGCTCTACGAATCGATCCAGAAACAGGATTTCTCCAAGGACTATCCGATGATCCTGACCTCGGGCCGGCTCGTGGAATACGAAGGCGGCGGGGACGAGACGCGCTCGAACCCGTGGCTGGCGGAACTGCAGCAGGAAATGTTCGTGGAAATCCACCCGCGCGATGCCAACAACCTGGGCGTTCGCGACGGCCAGCAGGTCTGGGTCGAAGGCCCCGAGGGCGGGCGCATAAAGGTGGCCGCAATGGTGACCGAGCGCGTCGGCCAGGGGGTGGCTTTCCTGCCGTTCCATTTCGGCGGGCATTTCCAGGGCAAGGACCTGCGGGACAAATACCCCGAAGGCGCCGACCCCTACGTGCTGGGCGAAGCCGCCAATACGGCCCTGACCTATGGCTATGACAGCGTCACCCAGATGCAGGAGACCAAGGCGTCGCTCTGCAAGATTACCGCAGCCTGAAGGAGAGATGAGAAATGGCAAGAGTAAAGTTTCTCTGCGACGCGGAACGCTGCATCGAGTGCAACGGCTGCGTAACCGCCTGCAAGAACGAGCATGAGGTGCCCTGGGGGATCAACCGGCGACGGGTGGTCACCATAAACGACGGAAAACCCGGCGAGCGCACCATCTCGATGGCCTGCATGCACTGTTCGGACGCCCCCTGCATGGCGGTCTGTCCGGTGGATTGCTTCTACCAGACGGAGGACGGCATCGTGCTGCACTCCAAGGACCTGTGCATCGGCTGCGGCTATTGCTTCTACGCCTGCCCGTTCGGCGCGCCGCAATATCCGCAGGCCGGCAACTTCGGCAGCCGCGGCAAGATGGACAAGTGCACGTTCTGCGCCGGCGGCCCCGAGGAAGACGGCAGCGCGGCCGAGTTCCAGAAATACGGCCGCAACCGGATCGCCGAAGGCAAGCTGCCGATCTGCGCCGAGATGTGCGCCACCAAGGCGCTGCTGGCGGGCGACGGCGACGTGGTTTCGGCGGTCTACCGCGAACGCGTGGTGTCGCGCGGCTTCGGCTCGGGCGCCTGGGGCTGGGGCACGGCCTACGGTCAGAAAGGCGGCTGAGGCGCCGCGCTTGTGAACATGACCCGGCACGGGGCGGCGGCGTTGCCGGCCCGTGCATCCCTCTTCGAGCAACGGGACTGGCCTTATGTCGCTAAGCCGCATTCTTTCATTCATCCTGTTCCTGGGTCTGAGCGTCGGGCTGTCGGCCACGCTGGCCGGGCCTGCCCTGGCGCAGGCGCAAGTGCCGTCGCAACCCGCAGACAACCCGCGCGCGGCAACCGGCGGCGCGCAGACGCTGGAGGAAATCATGGCCCGCCAGCGTGGCGAGATCGGCAAGATCGACCTGGGCATCCGCACCGAACGCCCGCCGGCAGAGACCCCGCCGGTCGCCGGCCCGCTCGGCCCGCGTGGCAACCTGCCGCTGTCGGATTTCTGGGACAAGCTGCGCGGCGGCGACCCGCTGGATGTGCTGAAACCGGCCAGCCCCGAGGCGGCCATGACCACCAGCGGGCAGCAATGGCGCCTGTTGCGGGTCAAGGTGTTGCGCAAGTATCTGGGCTGGGCGCCGCTTGCGGTGATCGCGCTTCTGGCGGTGGTCTATCTGCTGCGCGGGCCGATGCGCATTTCGGGCGGGCGCTCGGGGCGGACGATTGCGCGTTTCGACCTGTTCCAGCGCGTGGCCCATTGGCTCATGGCCTCGGTCTTCCTGTTTCTGGGCACCACCGGGCTGCTGATCCTGCTGGGGCGCGAGCTTCTGGTGCCGCTGATCGGCAAACAGGCCAACTCGATCCTGCTGACCGCCTCGATGCAGGGGCACAACCTGTTCGGCCCGATCTTCATCGTTTCGCTGCTGTGGATGTTCTTCAAGTTCGTGCCCGGCAACTTCTTCCAGATGGTCGATTTCAAGTGGATTCTGAAACTGGGCGGGTTTTTCGGCGGCCATGTCAGTTCGCGGCACTACAATTTCGGGGAAAAGGCGTGGTTCTGGCTGGTCATGCTGGCGGGGCTCGTGCTCAGCGTCACCGGTATCGTGATGCTGTTTCCCTGGCTGCTGGCCGACACCCGCTGGGTGCAGCTTTCCAACGTGCTGCACGTGATCGGGGCGGTGGCGCTGATCTCGGTTGCCTTCGGCCATATCTACATGGGCTCGATCGGCATGGAAGGGTCGCTCGATGCGATGACCCGGGGCGAGGTGGACGAGAACTGGGCGAAAGAGCACCACGACCTCTGGTATGAAGAAGTCAGGGGCGCGTCCGACACCATGAAGGAGGCCGCCGAGTGATCACCGAGTTCACACCGGCTGGCGCGGCCCTGGGCGGGGCGCTGCTGGGGCTTGGGGCCGGCGGGCTGATGCTGACGCTCGGCCATATCGCCGGCTTCAGCGGCATCACCGAGGAAACCCTGCCGCCCTGGCCCGAAGGCGAAGACAACCGCTGGCGGCTGGGCTTTGTGCTGGGGGCGATCCTGTCGCCGCTGGTCTATCTGGCGGCAATGGGCAGCTATCCGCCGCTGGAGTTCTCGACCCCGCCCTTGCAACTGCTGGTCGCGGGGCTGCTGGTGGGCTTTGGCGCGGCTTTCGGGCGCGGCTGCACCTCGGGGCACGGCCTGTGCGGGCTGGCGCGGCTGTCGCGGCGCTCGTTCGTGGCGATTTCGCTGTTCATCTTCTGGGGCGCGGTGACGGTTTTCGTGCTCCGCCACCTGGGCGGAGGGGCGTAAGATGAAGGGCTTTTTCATTGCCTTCGTCATGGGCACCACCATGGGGCTGGGGCTGCTTGTCAGCGACATGAGCAACCCCGCCAAGGTTCA
>JALSRF010000085.1 GCA_026984895.1 Paracoccaceae bacterium | reverse complement strand
CTCGTGCTGTTCGGGCATCGAGCCGACAAAGACCGCGGCATTGATCATGCCGTCCTGTGCCTCGGCCTGGCGAATGATCGGGGCGAAGGTTTCGGGCTTTCTGGCGTCGAAACGCTGCACCCTGGCCATGCGCGCCCCGCGCGCGATGCAGTCGGCGGCGGTGCGTTTCATGTCTTCCATGTCGCGCCCGGCCAGGATGATGCCGTCTCCTCTTCTGGCCAGGCTGCGCACCAGGGCGCGCGCCATCGAGGACGTGGCCCCCAGGATGATCCAGGTTTCGTTCATGGCGCGTCCCTCAGTTTCAGCCGGCGGACCAGGTCTGTCAGCAGCGCGCCTTCCGGGTCGGCCCTGTTCACGATCTTCAGCCATTTTTCCCGTTCGGGATACATGGTGCGCACGCACTCGGGCCCGGCCAGCGCATCCTTGGCGAAATATATCCGCCCGCCGGCTTCGGCGGTCATGCGGCCAAGCTCGCCGATCAGCCCCGCCGCCTGCGGCCGGTTCGGGAAATCGACCGCCAGCGTGTAGCCCTCCATCGGAAAGGACATGTAGCCGGCGCGCCCCTCGCCCATGCGCTTGAGCACCGCAAGCGGCGAGGCCAGGCCGGAATTGGCGACCCGCTCCAGCATCCGGCGCAGCGCATCGGCCTGGGCGACCGGCACCACGCACTGGAACTGGTGAAAGCCGCGCTTGCCGTAAAGCCGGTTCCAGTTGTGGATCCTGTCCAGCGGGAAGAACGGCGCGGCGATCGGCTTTACCGTGGTGCGCCCGCTCGCTGGCACGCGGCGGAAATAGGCGGCGTTGAAGGCGCGCACCACCGGCGCCGAGAGCGCCCAGTGCGGCGCATCGAACGGCACTTCGCGCGGGCGTCCGAGGTCGGGCGACACGCCCGAGGTGATCTCGCCCTCTTCCAGGATGCCCCGGCCCAGGCTGGCCCCGCGCGCGGTGGCGTCGATCCAGCCCACCGTATAGTCCGAGCGCGACCCGTCCAGCAGCGACAGGAACTCGTCCCAGCCGTCGATGCGCCGTTCGGTCAGCACCATCATGTCGCCCTTGCAGGGCATCATCCTGATCTTCGCGCTGGCGATCACCCCGGTCTGGCCCAGCCCGCCGACGGTGGCGCGAAACAGTTCGACGTTTCGCGCCGGCGTCACGACCTTTTTCCTGCCGTTTTGCAACAGCGTGATTTCGGCCACATGCTGCCCGAACGAGCCCACCACGTGGTGGTTCTTGCCGTGCACGTCGTTGGCAATACAGCCGCCGATGGTGGCAAAGCCCGTGCCCGGCATCACCGGCGGGATCCAGCCGCGCGCGGCAAAACTGGCGCCAAGATCGCCGATGTTCGCCCCGGCTTCGACCTCGACCACGCCGGTTTGCTCGTCAAAGCCGATGATGCGGTCAAGCCGGGTCATGTCGATTGCGCGCCCGGCGTTGTTGAGCGCCGCATCGCCGTAGGAGCGCAGCATGCCGATGGCAGGCGCCGGGCTTTGCGCGCTCACCTCGCGCAGCGCGCCCTGCCGTTCGGGGCGGGCCAGATCGGCGGTCGCGCGCAAGGCGCGGCCCCAGCCGGCGTATTCAGTAGTTTTCCAGCGCATCGCGCACCTTGATCGAGTGTTTTTCGGCAAAGGGGAACACGAGCAGACCGACACCGATGCCGAACCAGAGCGTCGTCAGGCGAATGATCGCGGTTGCGGGCAGGCTGATGTCAAGCGGCATGCCTTCGAGCGAAAGCAGCGCCACCATGGCCGCTTCGGCGCCGCCGATGCCGCCCGGCGCGCCGCTCACGCCGCCGGCAAGGGTCGCAAAGATGAAGATCGCCGTTGCCGCCGAAAGACCGATATCGGCGCCCATCCAGCCCAGAAGCAGATAAAACGCGCAGGCCTCGGCAAACCAGCCGAGCGCGCCGAGCGCGGCCCCAAGCGAAAGCATCGTCGGAGTCGAAAACCGCGCCAGCGAACGTGCCGCGCCGCGCATCCGGGCAAACACCCGCGGCCAGCGCCCCGAAAGGCGGTAGCCGAGGTTGGCCAGGGCGATCAGCAGATTGGGCCGCGTGGCGACGAAAGCGGCAATCAGCGCCAGCAGCGCGACCGGCTGCGCCCCGGCGATGCCGCGCGCAGACAGGCTGACGCCGAGCCCGAGCAGGCCCGCCATTGCAGCCAGGTCCGAGGCACGATCGACCAGGGCCAGCGGGGCGGTTCGGGCGAAGGACCAGCCGGTTTCGCGCCGTATCCAGCGCATCCGCACGAGTTCTCCAACCCGCCCGGGGGTGACCGACAGGGCAAATCCGCCCAGAAAATGGCGCAGGTCCTGTGCCAGCCGGGTGGTCAGGCCCAGGCGGCGGGCGAAGAGATGCCAGCGCAGCCCGCGAAACCCGTAGTTTGCCAGGCTGAGCATCAGCAGGGCGGCCAGGTGCCAGATGCTCAGCTTGCGGATCTGGGCCAGCGCTTCCTGCCAGCCGGTGGCCGCCGCCAGCCCGGTCAGCCCGGCGGCGACGACCAGAATCATGGCGACAAGGGTCAGCCTCTCGCGCCGGTGCCGGCGGGCAGGCGAGGCGACCTTCGGGGCCATGGGGGGCGGATTCGTGCTGCTCATCGTCATCGGGCGTCTGCTAGCGACAGAATTGGGCGATAATATGAAGCTGTTTCCAATTTCCGAACAGTGCAACAGGAAAAGCCGCAACAGCCGGAAACCGCGCCCGCATGACGGCCCGGGGCGCCGGCGATTCCGGCGGAGTTCAGACCAGCCGCGCTTCGGTTGCCGCGGCGATCTGCTCATGCGTGACGCCGGGCGCCAGTTCGATGACATGCAGGCCCTTGTGCTCGACATCCAGCACGCCGAGGTTGGTTATGATGCGGTCCACCACCCCCTTGCCGGTCAGCGGCAGGGTGCATTCCCTGAGCAGCTTGCTTGCCCCGTGCTTGTTGGTGTGGTCCATCACCACCACGACGCGGCCGACCCCGGCAACCAGGTCCATCGCCCCGCCCATGCCCTTGACCAGCTTGCCGGGGATCATCCAGTTCGCAAGATCGCCCTTCTCCGACACCTCCATCGCGCCCAGGATGGCCATGGCGATCTTGCCGCCGCGGATCATCGCAAAAGAGGTGGCGCTGTCGAAATAGGCCGTGTGCGGCAGTTCGGTAATGGTCTGCTTGCCGGCGTTGATCAGGTCGGCGTCGATCTCGTCCTCGGTGGGGAAGGGGCCCATGCCCAGCATCCCGTTTTCCGACTGCAAGGTGACATGCACGCCCTCGGGGATGTAGTTGGATACCAGCGTCGGAATGCCGATGCCCAGGTTCACATACATGCCGTCTTCCAGTTCGCGCGCCGCGCGTTCGGCCATCTGGTTGCGATCCCACGGCATGGCTCAGCCCTCCCTGACGGTGCGATGTTCGATGCGTTTTTCGCCCGAGCCCCGGATCAGCCGGTGCACATAGATCCCGGGCAGGTGGATGCTGTCCGGCTCGAGCGCGCCGGCGGGCACGATTTCTTCGGCCTCGGCGACGCAGACGCGCCCGCACATGGCCGCCGGCGGGTTGAAGTTGCGCGCGGTCTTGCGGAACACCAGATTGCCGGTTTCATCGGCTTTCCAGGCGTGGACGATGGCCAGGTCCGCGACGATCGCGCGTTCGAGGATGTAGGTTTCGCCGTCGAACTCCTTGTGCTCCTTGCCCTCGGCAATGATGGTGCCGACGCCGGTTTTCGTGTAGAATCCCGGGATGCCCGCGCCGCCTGCGCGCATGCGTTCGGCCAGCGTGCCCTGCGGATTGAATTCAAGCTCGAGTTCGCCGCTCAGATACTGGCGCATGAACTCGGCGTTTTCACCGACATAAGAGCTGATCATCTTCTTCACCTGCCGGCTCTGCAGCAGGATGCCGATGCCGAAATCGTCGACGCCCGCGTTGTTGGAGGCAAAGGTCAGATCCCTGACGCCGCTGTCCCTGATCGCCTCGAGCAGCCGTTCGGGAATGCCGCAAAGGCCGAAACCGCCCGAGGCGATGAACATGCCGTCGTGCAGCAGCCCGTCAAGCGCTTCTTGGGCTGAATCATACAGCTTTTTCATGCCCCCTCCCCGAAAATGTCCTGACCTTGGGCTGCGACAACTTGTCGGCAATTCTGCGCGCGGAGTCAATTCGAATGCTGCAACGCGGCGCCCGCGCCCCTGGCCGCGCGGGTGTCATCGCCGTGCCGCCGCCGGGCGGAAAACGCGCGCAAGCCCGTGCCCGGCAGGCTCAGCGGCTCAGCGGCTCAGCGCGCCGGTTTCTTCCCGGGCGCGGATTTCCGTCCTACCGCCGGCTTCTTTTTCGCGGCCTTCCTGCGTCCGCCCTTCCTGGCCGCCTTTTCGGCGATCAGCTGCACCGCCATGTCCATGGTCACGTCCCCGGGCTCGACATCCGCGGGCAGGGTCGCGTTGACCTTGCCCCATTTCACGTAAGGCCCGTAGCGCCCGTCCATCACGTTCACCGGGCCGCCGTGTTCGGGGTGTTCGCCCAGTTCCAGCAGCGGTTTCGCCGCCGCCCGCCCGCCGCCGCGCGAGGCGGCCTTTTTCGCCAGTT
>JALSRF010000084.1 GCA_026984895.1 Paracoccaceae bacterium | reverse complement strand
GGAACTGGGCATCGACCGCGCCCGGCTGGAAACGCATGTCCACAGCGGCGAGGCGCTGGCGGCGCTGAGCGCGGACTATGATGACGGCCAGAAACAGGGCATCACCGGCAGCCCGACCTTCGTCATGAACGACGGCCGACAGCGCCTGTTCGGCAATGTCGGCTACCGGCTGCTCGAAGCCAATGTGCAGGAGCTTCTGAACGACCCTTCCCCGAACGCGGCAAGCTGGTGCTGACCCTTGCTTTTCACCCCGCCGAGACTATCTGAGTGGCAACCGCACATGGCAGCCGAACCTGCCTGAAATTCCCGAAATGCGAGGGCATGAATGAGCACGGATCCTTACGAGGCGTTAGGCGTTTCCAAGACCGCAAGCGATGCGGAAATCAAGAAGGCCTACCGCAAGATCGCGCGGGATCTCCATCCCGATCTGAACCCCGACGACAAGGGCGCGGAAGCCAGGTTCAAGGCCGCTTCCGCCGCCTACGACCTGTTGAAAGACCCGGCGCAGCGCGCACGGTTCGACCGCGGCGAAATCGACGCATCGGGCCAGGAGCGCCCCGAGTATCATTACTACCGCGAATATGCGGATGCGCCGGGCAGCCCCTATGGCGGCGGCGCGCCGTTCGACGAGTCCATGGATGCCTCGGACATTTTCGCCGAGTTCCTGCGCCAGAAGGCCCGCGGGGCGGGGGCCGGGGCCGGACGTGGGGCCGGGCGCGGGGGCGGCTTCAATGCCCGCGGGGCCGATCTGCGCTATACCATGAACGTGTCGTTTCTGGATGCGGCGCGGGGGGCGACCACGCGCATCACCCTGCCCGAGGGCGCAACGCTGGATGTGAAGATCCCGGCGGGAACGGCCGACGGGCAGACCATCCGGCTGCGCGGCAAGGGCGCGCCCGGCTATGGCGAGGGCCCGCCGGGGGACGCGCTGGTGACCATCTTCGTCAAGCCGCACCCCCGGTTCCGCCGCGAGGGCAATGACATCCTGACGACACTGCCGATCACCATCGACGAGGCGGTGCTGGGCGGCAAGGTGCCGGTCGATACCATCGACGGTCAGGTAAAGCTGACGATCCCGAAAGGCGCCAGCAGCGGGCAGGTGTTGCGCATGCGCGGGCGCGGGGTCAAATCCCTGCGCGGCTCGAAGCGCGGCGATCAGCTTGTCGAACTGAAGATCGTCAGCCCGCCCGAGGTGGATGACGAACTTGCCGCCTTCATGAGGACCTGGCGCAAGACCCATGCCTACGATCCGCGCAAGGGAGGGAAAGGGAAGAGATGAGCGAACGTTTCTCGGAAGACGAAGCCCTGGCCAGGGTTGCCGCGCTGACCCGGGCGCGGCTGGTGGCGTTTCGCGAAGCCGAACTGGTTCGCCCGGTGAACGCCGGCTCCGGGCCGCTTTATCGGCGCGTGGATGTGGCCCGCATGGAACTGATGTGCGATCTGTGCGAGACCTTCGATCTGGAGGACGACACGCTGGCGCTGGTGATGTCGCTGCTGGACCAGCTTCACGCGGTGCGCCGGGAACGGCAGGCGCTGCTGGAGGCGATTGAAAAGGATGGCTCGCGCAAGCTGCGCATGGCCGCGGGCGAGGCCCTGCGCGCCATCGGGCGTGGCTGAGCCGCCGGCGGTTTTTTCTTCGGCGTCTCCGGCAGGCACGCCGGGCGGCGCCCGGGCGGCGCCCGGGCAGGGCAGGGGCAAGGCAGGGGCAGGGCAGCATTCCGACGGTATTCGGCCGGCATTCCGGCAGGGGTGGCGTCGCGCGCTGCCTTCGCACTTGCCAGCGGCGCCCAAACCGCCTATATGCGCCCCTGTTGAGAGGCCGTCAGAGCCATACGAGCAGGGTCGGATCGAATTCCGGCCCTGATTGCTTGTTCAGACGCCCCCGCCGACCAATGCAGACCGAAAGACCCGCGGAGACAACCGCGCGGCCCGCAAAACGACTTGAAAAGGAAACGAACCGTACATGTGCGCTAAGGCATCCATGGAGGAATTCGAAGCCCTCCTGAACGACAGCTTCGAGATCGACACCCCGAAAGAGGGCTCCGTCGTCAAGGGAACGGTCATCGCCATCGAGGCCGGACAAGCCATCATCGACGTGGGCTACAAGATGGAAGGCCGTGTCGATCTGAAGGAATTCGCCAACCCCGGAGAGCCGCCCGAAATCGCCGTTGGCGACGAGGTCGAGGTTTATCTGGAACGCGTCGAGAACGCCCGCGGCGAAGCCTCGATCAGCCGCGAAAAGGCGCGGCGCGAAGAGGCCTGGGACCGCCTGGAAAAGGCCTATGCCGACGAAGAGCGCGTCGAGGGTGCGATCTTCGGCCGGGTCAAGGGCGGCTTTACCGTCGATCTGGGGGGCGCGGTTGCGTTCCTGCCGGGCAGCCAGGTGGATGTGCGTCCGGTGCGCGACGCCGGCCCGCTGATGGGGCTCAAGCAGCCGTTCCAGATTCTGAAGATGGACCGCCGCCGCGGCAACATCGTTGTCAGCCGCCGCGCGATCCTGGAAGAAAGCCGCGCCGAACAGCGCGCCGAGGTGATCGCCAACCTCAGCGAAGGCCAGACCGTGGACGGCGTGGTGAAAAACATCACCGAATACGGTGCCTTCGTCGATCTGGGCGGTGTTGACGGGCTGCTGCACGTCACCGACATGGCCTGGCGCCGGGTCAACCACCCGTCGGAAATCGTGTCGATCGGCGAAACGATCAAGGTGCAGGTCATCAAGATCAACAAGGAAACCCACCGCATTTCGCTGGGGATGAAGCAGCTTCAGGACGACCCGTGGAACGCGGTCGAGGCCAGGTATCCGCTGCGTTCGGTCCACAAGGGCCGGGTGACCAACATCACCGACTACGGCGCCTTCGTGGAACTGGAGCCGGGCGTCGAGGGGCTGGTGCACGTCTCGGAAATGTCCTGGACCAAGAAGAACGTGCATCCGGGCAAGATCGTTTCGACATCGCAAGAGGTCGAGGTGATGGTGCTGGAAATCGACACCGCCAAGCGCCGCGTTTCGCTGGGCCTGAAACAGACCATGCGCAACCCGTGGGAAGTCTTTGCCGAGAAATATCCGGTGGGCACCGAGGTCGAGGGCGAGGTGAAGAACATCACCGAATTCGGCCTGTTCATCGGGCTGGACGGCGAAATCGACGGCATGGTGCATCTTTCGGACCTGAGCTGGGAACAGCGCGGCGAAGAAGCGATCCAGAACTATCACAAGGGCGATGTGGTCAAGGCCGTGGTGACCGAAGTGGACACGGAGAAAGAACGCATTTCGCTGTCGATCAAGGCGCTGGGCGACGATGCCTTTGCCGAGGTGATCGGCGGGGTCAAGCGCGGCTCGGTCGTGACCGTCACGGTGACCTCGATCGAGGACGGCGGGATCGAGGTGGAATACGAGGGCATGAAGTCCTTCATCCGCCGTTCGGACCTGTCGCGCGACCGTGCCGAACAGCGCCCGGACCGCTTCCAGGTGGGCGACAAGGTCGATGTGCGGGTCACCAATGTCGATCCGAAGACCCGCCGGCTTGGTCTGTCGATCAAGGCGCGTGAAATCGCCGAGGAAAAGGAAGCCGTGGCGCAATACGGCTCGTCGGATTCGGGCGCCTCGCTGGGTGACATCCTGGGGGCCGCGCTCAAGGGCGACGACGACTGAACAGGGCGACTGAACAGGGCGACGGGCGAACCGGGCTCGGACGCCTCCATGAAAAGGGGCCTCGCGATTTCTTGCGGGGCCTTTTTATCGACTCGAATCAATGGTTTCAGCGCGGCCCGCAACCGGGATGATGCGACCGGCCGGAAGCGGGAAACGCCCTTTCGGCGGCCAGAAAGACCGAAAATCAGCGCTTTGGGACAAGAAATGAGCCCAAAACGCACCGGTTATCATTTGTGCAAATGCGAATTCATCCTATAGTTGGCGTCGCACTGGCGCTGCTGCCTGCGCCGACAAAAACAATCACGGGGGGGACGGCTGCATGATCCGATCGGAACTGGTCCAAAAGATAGCTGATGAAAATCCTCATCTGTACCAGCGTGATGTGGAGCGCATCGTAAATACCATTTTCGACGAGATCATCGAATCCCTGTCACGTGGCGACCGGGTGGAGCTTCGCGGTTTCGGGGCGTTCTCGGTGAAAAGGCGCAACGCGCGCGTGGGGCGCAACCCGCGCACCGGCGAAAGAGTGCAGGTCGAGGAAAAGCATGTGCCGTTCTTCAAGACCGGCAAGCTGCTGAGAGATCGTCTGAACGGAAAATAGGAAGTCCCAGGTGTTTCGTTACCTTCGCTATGCATTTCTTGCCGCGCTTGCGGTGGTTCTCGTTACTCTGGCCGCCGCCAACCGCAACCTGGTGGAGCTGCGTCTGCTCAGCAACGACATGGCGGAAATCGTTGGCATCAACGGCACCGTGACATTGCCGCTTTATGTGGTGATCTTTGCGGGTATCGTCGCCGGGCTTCTGATCGGGTTCGTCTGGGAATGGTTTCGCGAGCACCGCATTCGTGCCGAGGCAAGCGCCCACCGGCGCGAAAAGGAGCGCCTCAAGCGCGAGGTTGCCCGCCTTCGCAAGGACGA
>JALSRF010000083.1 GCA_026984895.1 Paracoccaceae bacterium | reverse complement strand
CCTGCGATCACGAACCGCCGCGATACATCTTTCATGGGATTGTCCCCTGTCTTCAGCTTGTCTGCCGGTTGCCTCGAATGCCGGCCTTTGCCGCCGGTCCGGCCCAGTATAGCCCGGTGCCCGGCGGGTGTCACGCGCAACCGGGCGGCGCGGTGGCGGGAAAACGCCGGCACCGGGCGGCGCGGCGCCTCAGCCCGCCAGGAGACGCGCGGCCGCCGGCGCAAAGTAGGTGAGGATGCCGTCGCAGCCCGCCCGCCGGAAGGCCAGCAGGCTTTCCAGCATCACCTTGTCGCCGTCGAGCCAGCCGCGTTCGGCGGCGCCGGCAAGCATCGCGTATTCGCCCGAGACCTGATAGGCAAAGGTGGGCACGCCGAGTTCCGACTTGACCCGCCGGGCGATGTCCAGATAGGGCATTCCCGGCTTGACCATCACCATGTCGGCGCCCTCGTCGAGGTCGCGCATGACCAGGCGCAGGGCCTCGTCGCTGTTGGCCGGGTCCATCTGATAGGTGTTCTTGTCGCCCGTGAGCGCCCCGGCGGCGCCCACGGCATCGCGAAACGGCCCGTAAAAGGCCGAGGCGTATTTCGCCGAATAGGACATGATCGCCACATCGCCGTGCCCGGCGGCTTCCAGGGCGTCGCGGATGGCGCCGATGCGCCCGTCCATCATGTCCGAAGGCCCGATGATATCGGCGCCGGCCTCGGCCTGGGCCACGGCCATTCTGACCAGCGCGGCGACGGTTTCGTCGTTCACGATCCGCCCGTCCACCACAAAGCCGTCATGGCCGTTCACATTGTAGGGATCCAGCGCGACATCGGTCATCACGGTGAGGTCGGGCAGCTGCGACTTGATCGCCCGGATCGCCCGGTTCACCAGGTTGTCGGCGCTCCAGGCATCGGCGCAGTCTTCCGTTTTCAGCGCCTGTTCGACATGGGGGAAAAGGCAGATCGCCGGGATGCCGAGCGCGGCCGCCTCCCGCGCGGCCGTCACGAGGCGGTCGATGCTCAGTCGCGCCACCCCCGGCATCGAGGCCACCGGGGTTTCGGTATCCGTGCCCTCCTGCACGAACACCGGCCAGATGAAATCGGCCGGCGACAGGCGGTTTTCGCGCACCATGGCGCGCCGGGCGGGGCTGCTGCGCATGCGCCGAAAGCGGCTTCTGGGGGTTGGGGCGGGCCGGTGCGGCATCTGCGTGCCTCCTTTCTTTCTGGCCCAATTCGATTGCACGGATCGCGGCACATCTCAAGGGTGGCAATCCGGGCGGACGCACAGTAGTGTCGCCGCGCAATCACGCGGGATGGACGCAATTGGACTGGTACAAGACGGTTTTCGAAGTCATCGACATGCGGTCGTTTTCCAATCTGTGGTATTGGATCGGCCTGGCGGTGATCTGGTCAACCACAAGCCACTGGGTGCTGGGCGTGCCCTATGACATGGTGACGCGCGCGCGGCGCAACGGCGGACAGGCGGAACAGGACCTGCAGGACATGGTGCGCATCAACTGCAACCGGTTCGTGTTCATCGGGCACCTCGCCGGGGTCTGGCTGCTGGCCTTCGATTCCATGATCATCGCGGTGCTGGCGACGCTGGGGTTCTGGTATGGGGTCGAATTTGCCCAGGCGCTGTTCCTGTTCGTCTTTCCGCTGTCCGTTGTCGGGCTGATTTCCTTTGCCGCCGCCCGGCGCATTTCCGCGGACATGCCGCGCGGCGAACTGCTGCACAGGCGGCTGACGCGCCACAGGATACTGATCCAGGTCATCGGCATGCTGTCGGTCTTCGTGACCGCCATGTGGGGGATGTATCAGAACCTCGCAACAAGCCCGCTTGGCCAGGGCTGAGCGCCCGGTGCCCGCGCGCGCGCAGCAGCATCCGGCAGGACGGAGCCGACCATGAACGACAGCGCGACGATTCGCGTCGGCGGAGCGCCCGAAGGCCACGACGCGCGGGTTCTGCTGGCCGAACTGGACGGCAGCGCGGGCGGCGCGGTGATCCATGTCGCGCGCGATGCCAGGCGGATGGCGGCGATGCGCGCGGCGCTCGGCTTTTTCGCGCCGCAGACGCCGGTGCTGGAGTTTCCCGCCTGGGACTGCCTGCCGTTCGACCGCACCTCTCCGCAGGCCGAGATCACCGCCGCGCGCATGGCGACGCTGGCGACGCTGGTGCATCGGGCGCCGGCGCGTTTCGTCCTGCTCACCACGCTGAACGCCGCCACCCAGCGCCTGCCGGCGCGCGCGCTCCTGCGCGAGGCCACCTTCAGCGCCCGCGTCGGCGCGCGCATCGACGAAGCGGGGCTGCGCGCCTTTCTCGCCCGCATGGGCTTCGTGCAGGTGCCGACGGTGAGCGAGCCGGGCGACTACGCCGTGCGCGGCGGCCTCATCGACATCTACCCGCCGGGGCAGGGCGGGCCGGTGCGCCTTGACCTGTTCGGCGACGTGCTCGACAGCGCGCGCCGTTTCGATCCCGCCAGCCAGCGCACCACCGAAAAGCTGTCGGCGGTGGAACTGTCCCCGGTCGGCGAGGTGATCCTGGATGCGCCCTCGATCCGCCGCTTCCGCCAGAACTACCGGATCGAATTCGGCGCCGCGGGCAGCGACGATCCGCTTTACGAGGCGGTCAGCGCCGGGCGCCGCCACCAGGGGCTTGAACACTGGCTGCCGTTCTTCCACGACCGGCTGGAAACGCTGTTCGACTATCTCGACCATGCGCCGGTGGTGCTGGACGAACGCCTGGGGCCGGCCCGGCTTGCCCGCTGGGAAAGCATCGCCGAACAGTATGAAACCCGGCGTCTGGCGATGGAGGCCAGAAACCGGCTCGATTCGGTCTACAAACCCTGCCCGCCGGCGCTGCTCTATCTTGACGACCGGGCTTGGGAGGACGCCACGCGCGGTCGTCGCCGGCTTGAACTTTCGGCGCTGCCCCAGGCCAGCGGCCCCGGCGCGACCGACGCCGGCGGGCGCATCGGGCGCAATTTCGCGCCAGAGCGCCAACAGGATTCCGTGCGCCTTTTCAGTGCGTTGAAAGACCATATTGAGGCCCGCCGCGCCACCGGCCAGGTGATCCTGGCCAGCTACTCGCAGGGCGCGCGCGAACGGCTTCAGGGGCTGCTGAGCGACGAGGGGCTCGAGGGCGGCGTGCCGATTGCCGATTTTCGCGACGTGCCCGAAGGGCGGGGCGGCGTCTACCTGGCGGTCTGGGCGCTGGAACATGGCTTCGAAGGCGCGGGGCTGAGCGTCATCTCGGAACAGGATGTCCTGGGCGAGCGTCTGATCCGCAGCCCGCGCAAGCGCCGCCGGGCCGAAAACTTCCTGACCGAGGCGCAAGGCCTCAGCCCCGGCGACCTGGTGGTGCATGTGGACCACGGCATCGGCCGCTACCGGGGGCTGGAGGTGGTCAGCGCGCTCGGGGCGGCCCATGAATGCCTGCTGATCGAATATGCCGGCGGCGACCGGCTCTATCTGCCGGTGGAAAACATCGAACTTCTGTCGCGCTACGGCCATGAAGAGGGGCTGCTGGACAAGCTTGGCGGCAGCGCCTGGCAGGCAAGAAAGGCGCAGCTGAAGCAACGCATCCGCGAGATCGCCGACCGGCTGATCCGGGTGGCCGCCGAACGTGTGCTGCGCCGCGCCCCGGTGATGGAGCCCCCCGCGGGCATGTGGGACGCCTTCGCCGCGCGCTTTCCCTACGAGGAAACCGACGACCAGCTGCGCGCCATCGGCGAGGTTCTCGACGACATGGCCTCGGGGCGCCCGATGGACCGGCTGGTGTGCGGCGACGTGGGTTTCGGCAAGACGGAAGTGGCGATGCGCGCCGCCTTCGTCGCGGCGATGAGCGGCGCGCAGGTGGCGGTGATCGCGCCCACGACGCTGCTGGCGCGCCAGCACTACAAGAGCTTTGCCGAGCGCTTCCGCGGCTTTCCGGTGCAGGTGCGCCAGCTGTCGCGATTCGTGTCGGCGCGCGAAGCGGCACAGACCCGCCAGGGGCTGGCCGAGGGCAGCGTGGACATCGTGATCGGCACCCATGCGCTGCTGGCCAGGTCGGTGCGTTTTGCCAAGCTCGGCCTGCTGGTGGTGGACGAGGAACAGAAGTTCGGCGTCGCCCACAAGGAACGGCTGAAACAGCTGCGCAGCGACGTGCATGTGCTGACGCTGACCGCGACCCCGATCCCGCGCACGCTGCAACTGTCGCTTTCGGGCGTGCGCGATCTTTCGATCATCGGCACCCCGCCGGTGGACCGGCTGGCGATTCGCACCTATGTGAGCGAATTCGACGCGGTGACGATCCGCGAGGCGCTGCTGCGCGAACATTACCGCGGCGGGCAGAGCTTTTTCGTGGTGCCGCGGGTGTCGGATCTGGCCGAGATCGAGGACTTCCTGTGCGAACAGGTGCCCGAGGTCAGCTTCGTTACCGCCCACGGGCAGATGGCGGCGGGCCAGCTGGACGAGCGGATGAACGCCTTTTACGACGGCAAGTACGACGTGCTGCTGGCCACGACCATCGTCGAAAGCGGGCTCGATATCCCGACCGCCAACACCATGATCATCCACCGCGCCGACATGTTCGGGCTGGCCCAGCTCTACCAGATCCGCGGCCGGGT
>JALSRF010000082.1 GCA_026984895.1 Paracoccaceae bacterium | reverse complement strand
CTGCGGCGTTGCGCAGACGTGTCGAAACGCTGGCCGCGGCCTTGAATGAACGGCTGCCACGGGCGCCCCGAGCGGCCCTGCTGCACGGCGATCTCTGGCACGGGAACCTGCTGTTTGCCGGGGCAGAGGCCTGTTTCATCGACCCGGCCTGCTATTACGGGCATGGCGAAGTGGACCTGGCGATGCTGGCGCTGTTCGGCCGGGTCCCGCGCGCATTTGCGGCCGGATACGGGGCCGAGGAGGCCGGCGCGGCGCAGCGGCGCGCGATCTACCAGCTTGGGCCCGCGCTGATGCATGTGGCGCTGTTCGGGGCCGCCTATCATGCCCTGGTGGCGCGCCTGTTGGACGAGGCCGGTGCCTAGGGGGCTGTCTGCCCCCTCTGGGCGCCGCCTGGCGCCCATTCACCCCCGAGGATATTTTTGCGAAAAAGAACCATGCTGACAGAACGTTGTCAGGGGGGCTGTGTCATTGAGGGGCACCGAAACTTTCGAAAAGGACTGCGACCATGAGTTTTTCACCCCCCAATGCGGTTGTCTGGAGCGAAATTCCCGTCACCGACATGGAAAAAGCGATGGCGTTTTATGCCGCCGTGTTCGACTATGACATGAAACTGGACGAGAGCGGCCCGAACCCGCAGGCGATGTTCCCCGCGCGCGATGGTGCGACCAAGGGCGCGCATGGCCATCTTTACCCCGGAAAGCCGGCCCCGGCGGGCACCGGGCCGACGTTGCACCTGGCGGTGCCGGGCAAGCTGGAGGACGCGATGGCACGTTTTGACGCCGCCGGCGGCAAGGTGGTCAGCCCGCCGATTGCCATCCCGCCGGGGCGCTTTGCCTACGGGCTGGACCCGGACGGCAATTCCATCGGCCTGTTCGAGCCGGCCTCCTGACATGCGCCGCGCCGACCGCCTGTTCCAGATCGTGCAGTATCTGCGCGGCGGTCGGCTGCTGACGGCGCGTGCGCTGGCCGAGCGGCTGGAGGTTTCCGAGCGCACGATCTACCGCGACATCGCCGATCTGATCGGCTCGGGCGTGCCGATCGAGGGCGAAGCGGGCGTCGGATACCTGATGCGCGCGGGCTATGACCTGCCGCCGCTGATGTTCAGCCGCGACGAGATCGTGGCGCTGGTGGCGGGCGCGCGCATGCTGCGCAGCTGGGGCGGCGCGGCGATGGCGGCGGCGGCTGAAGAAGCGCTGATCAAGATCGGCGCCGTGTTGCCGGAAGCGGAAGCCGCGCGCGCGCAGGAAGTGAAGGTGCACGCCATTGCCTACCCGCAGATTTCGGATGCGTTGCGCCGGCGCATCGACCATCTGGAACGCGCCGCCGAAACACGGTTGCGGCTGCACATAACCTATGCCGACGCCGAGGGCATCGCGACCGCGCGCACCATCCGCCCGCTGGGGCTGTGGTTCTGGGGCAAGGTCTGGACGCTGATCGCCTGGTGCGAGCTGCGCGACGATTTCCGCGTGTTCCGCATCGACCGGATCAAGGACATCCGGGAAAAAGACCCCTTTCGCGCCGAGCGCGACAAGAGCCTGGCGGTGTTTTTCCTGCGTGAACAGATCTGCGGGCAGGCGACTTGAGCGGCGCGCGGGCAAAGCGGGTGTGACGTGACCCGGCACGTTCTGGAGAAAACCGATGGCCGCCCCTGTCGTTCGGGGGCACCACCGCAGCCGCCTGTGCCGGGGACGACCCGGGCGCGCCGCCCCGGCCCGGCCGGCGCTGGTGCTGGCGCTGGCGCTTCATCGCGCTTGCCCCATCCCGCGCATTGTGTGCACGCCGTCCTGCCGGCCAAGGGAAACGGACGCGGGCGTCTTCCCCGTGCGGGCACTTTCCCGGACGCCGAAAGCCTGGCGCGCGCTACGCGCGTTCCACATATTCGAAGGTTTCGGTGTTCACGATGATGTCTTCGTCCTGGCCCACGAAGGGCGGCACCATCACCCGCACCCCGTTGTCGAGCACCGCCGGCTTGAAACTGTTGGCGGCGGTCTGCCCCTTCACCACCGGTTCGGTCTCGACCACCTTGCAGGTGACTTTCTGCGGCAGCGAAGCCGACAGCGCCTCTTCTTCGTAATATTCGATCTGCACCGTCATGCCGTCCTGCAGGAACGGGCGGCGCTCGCCAAGGATTTCTGCGGGCAGTTCGATCTGTTCGAAACTGTCCATGTCCATGAACACCAGCATGCCGTCGTTTTCGTAGAGAAACTGCTGGTCCTTCTGCTCCAGGCGCACGCGTTCCACCTTGTCGGCCGAGCGGAAACGTTCGTTCAGCTTGGAGCCGTTGCGCAGGTTGCGCAGTTCCACCTGGGCAAAGGCCCCGCCCTTGCCCGGCTTGACATGATCGACCCTGACCGCCAGCCAGAGGCCGCCGTCGTGCTCCAGAATGTTGCCTGGGCGAATTTCGTTTCCGTTGATCTTTGGCATCTGGCAAAACCGTGGCAAGAGATTGCAGTCCTTGTGACCGAACCTATATCTATGCGGTGGCACCCTGGCAAGACGACTAGATCATGTAGGTGGAAAATCTGCGGTATGCAAATTTTGCATGGGAGGTATTCGGAAAGGGGATACCCGAATCACTCAGGACCTGTCATAAGAACGCCATGCCAGCGAGTGCAAGAGCAAGAATAAGGAATACGAATGGCTGACTTTGTAGACGGTACGGCGTTTAACCAGGAACAGGGTACGCGGGCACGCAAGCTTTTCGCAGCGGTGGTGCTGGCCGCCCTGGACGACGCAATCGCCGACGACAAGAAGTATGGCAACGGGCCGGAACAGATCGCGCGCTGGGCACGCTCGCGCGATGGTCGAGAGGTCCTGTCCTGCGCCGGGATCGACCCGAACGAACGCGTGGTCGCGGGGCTCATGGAATTCGTCGCAAAGGGCGTGCGCACCTCGGTTGCCCTCTCGCGCGAGGAAAGCGAACGCCGCAACGCCGCAGCGCAGCAACAGGCCGCGGCGGCCTGACAGCGGCGGCCCGACAACGGCCGCCTCGGCAAAAGGGACGCGCACCGGGTTCGGGCGCGTCTTGCCGTCTGGGGCCGTTCCATCCGCGACCTCCCCGCTTCCATGCCGGTGCAACCGGGGCCATGCCCGGAACCGGAACGCAGAAACCGGAACGCAGACGGGGAACCATGTCGAAAATCCTGATGATCCAGGGCGCGGGCTCCAATGTCGGCAAGTCGATGATCGTTGCCGGCCTGGCCCGGGCCTGCAGGAAGCGCGGCATCGCCGTCGCCCCGTTCAAACCCCAGAACATGTCGAACAACGCCGCCGTCACCGTCGATGGCGGAGAGATCGGCCGTGCTCAGGCGCTTCAGGCGCGTGCGGCCGGGCTGGAGCCGGTCATCGACATGAACCCCGTGCTGCTGAAGCCCGAGACCGATACCGGCGCGCAGGTAATCGTTCACGGCCGGCGCCATGCCACGCTGAGCGCGCGCGACTATACCCGCGTGAAGGATACGCTCATGCAACCGGTCATGGACAGCTTTCGCCGCCTGGCAAAACGCTTCGAACTGGTTCTGATCGAAGGCGCGGGCAGCCCGGCCGAGACCAACCTGCGCCGGGGCGACATCGCCAACATGGGCTTTGCCCAGGCCGCCGACTGCCCGGTCGTGTTGGTCGGAGACATCGACCGCGGCGGCGTGATCGCGCAGATGGTCGGCACCCATGCGGTTCTTTCCGACAGCGACCGCAACCTCGTCAGAGCGTTTATCATCAACAAGTTCCGTGGCGATCCTCACCTTTTCTCCGGTGGCATGAAGGAGATTTCGCAGCGCACGGGATGGGCCGCGCTTGGCATCCTGCCCTGGTTCGACGATGCCTGGCGCCTGCCCGGCGAGGACGTCATGGACCTGGCCGCGCGCCCCGGCGGCACGGTCAGGATCGCCGTGCCGCAGCTTGGCCGGCTGGCCAATTTCGACGACCTCGATCCCCTGGCCGGCGAACCGGGGGTCCGGCTGGACATCGTGCCCCCGGGCCGCCCCCTGCCCGGCGACGCGGCGCTGGTGCTGCTGGCCGGCTCGAAAAGCACGATCGCCGATCTGGCGGCGCTGCGCGAAAACGGCTGGGATATCGACCTGCTGGCCCATCACCGGCGCGGTGGACAGGTGCTGGGCATCTGCGCCGGCTACCAGATGCTGGGGCGACAGATCCACGACCCGGACGGGGTGGAAGGGCCGCCGGGCAGCGTCGCGGGCCTCGGGCTTCTGGACGTGGAAACGACGCTGGGCCGGCGCAAGCGTCTGGCCCTGAGCAACGCCCGGTGCCTGGAAAACGGCGAAACTGTCACCGGCTACGAGATCCACCTAGGCAACACCGGCGGCGCGGATTGTGCCAACGGCTGGCTGATGCTGGACGGCCAGCTTCATGGCGCAAGGTCCGCCTGCGGCCGGGTGCGCGGCTGCTATCTGCACGGCCTGTTCGCCGCAGACGGTTTCCGCGAGGCGTTTCTCGCCGATCTGGGCGTTCCGGCGGCCGGGCTGCACCATGAAGCCACGGTGGAAAACACGCTTGATGCGCTGGCATGCCACCTTGAGAACAACCTTGATCTGGACGCAATTCTGGACCTGGCCGCGCGCGCCTGACCGGCGCCGATGCATGGGAAACC
>JALSRF010000081.1 GCA_026984895.1 Paracoccaceae bacterium | reverse complement strand
GCGATGCGTTCGAGCACATGCATCATCGACTGCATGCGTTCGGCGAAGGCGGCAAAGACCAGCTTGCGGAAGGCGGGCGAGGTATCGACCAGGTCGAGAAACAGGGCGCGCGGGATCAGCACCATGCGGCTGTCAGTTTCGACCACCGCTTCGCCGGTGTAGTCTTCGCCGCTCATCAGCCCCAGCGTGGACTGGATGCAGGCCTGTCCCGGTTCGACCCGGTAAAGCAGGATGTCGCGCCCGCCGGGACCGACAAGGTTGACCGCGACCGCGCCGGTCAGAACGATCACATAGCCCTTGACCGCTTCGCCGGGGCGAAACAGCACCGCGCCGCGCGGGGCATTGGCGGGGGTGAGGGCGTCAAGCCGACGGCGGGCGGGCGCATCCAGCGTGCCGAGTGCCGCGGCTTCGCCCGTCCAGCTCATCCGCGTCCGCGTTTTTCGAAGCGCGGCAGCATGGCCGAGAAATCCTTGCCCGCGCCGCCTTCGGACTCGACGAACCGTTCGTAAAGCGCGGTTGCCGCCTGGCCCGTGGGCGTGTCCGCATCCACCGCCTCGGCCGCCTGCTGGCTCAGGCGCAGGTCCTTGAGCATCAGTTCGGCGGCGAAGCCGGGCTTGTAGCCGTTGTCGGCCGGGCTGTTCGCGCCGATGCCCGGGGCCGGGGTGTAGGCGTTCATGGTCCAGCTGTAGCCCGAGGAGGTGCTGACCACGTCATACATCTTCTGGCGGTCCAGCCCCAGCTTGTCGGCGAGCGCGAAGGCTTCGCAGGTGGCGATCATGGTGACGCCCAGAATCATGTTGTTACAGATCTTGGCCGCCTGGCCGTTGCCCGAGGGGCCGCAGGGCACCGCCTTTTGCCCCATCACCTCGAACAGCGGTTCGGCAGTGGCAAAGGCCGCGTCGCTGCCGCCGGCCATGAAGGTGAGCGTGCCGGCCTCGGCCCCGACGACGCCGCCCGAAACCGGCGCATCCAGCGGCAGGATGCCCGCCGCCTGCGCCTGCCCGGCCACCGCGCGCGCGCTGTCCACGTCCACGGTGGAGCAGTCGAGGAACACCGCGCCCCTGTCCATCGCCGGGATGATTTCCGCGGCAACGCTGCGCAGGATCTCGCCGTTGGGCAGCATGGTGATCACCACCTCCTGGCCGGCGGCGGCTTCGGGGGCGCTGGCGGCGGGGGCGACACCTTCGGGGCAGGGGGCGGCGACATCGAACCCGGTGACCGCATGGCCGGCCTTCGCCAGGTTCGCCGCCATCGGCGCGCCCATGTTTCCCAATCCGATGAATCCGACTTTCATGGTCTCTACTCCTAAAGCTTCAGGGCGTTTTCACCAAGGGGCATCAGCATGGCGCTGACCTCGGCTTCGCTCACGTCCTCGATCGCGGCATGTTGCCATTTCGGGTTGCGGTCCTTGTCGATGATCGCGGCGCGGATGCCTTCGACGAAATCGCCCTTTTCGGCGGCGCGCCAGGCAAAGCGGTATTCCTGCTTCAGCGCCGCCTCGATGGTGTTTTCGGCGCGCACCCGGTGGATGATCTCCAGCGTGCAGGCCAGCGACAGCGGGCAGTGCCGGCGCAGGGTCTTCAGCGTGGCGCGGGCGAAATCGGTGCCGGCATGGTTCAGCGCGCGCACGATATCGGCGATGGTTTCGCCGGCGAAAAGGGCGTCGGCCTCGGGCCGCAGCGCCTTCAGCGGGCTTTCGGGCGCCGGGTGGGCGGCGGCGGCGATCAGGGTGGGGTCGCCCGTCCTTTCAAGCGCTTCGATCAGCGCGGGCCAGCGGGTTTCGGGGATGTAGTGATCGGCAAAGCCGGCGTGGAGCGCATCGCCCGGCCCCATGCGCATGCCGGTGGTGCCCAGGTATTCCCCAAGCCGCCCCGGCGCGCGCGCCAAGAGCAGGCTGCCGCCCACATCGGGTACCAGGCCGATGCCGCATTCGGGCATGGCGATGCGGCTGCTGTCGCCGACGATCCGGTGCGCGCCGTGGCAGGACACGCCCACCCCGCCGCCCATGGTGAACCCCTGCATGAAGGCGACGTAGGGTTTCGGGTAGTTCGCGATTTTCGCGTTCATCCGGTATTCGTCGGCCCAGAAGCGGCGGCCGTAGGCATAATCGCCCGTGCTGGCGGTGCGATACATCTCGGCAATGTCGCCGCCGGCGGAAAACGCCCGCTCGCCCGCCGCGTCGATCACCACCAGCGCCACCTCGCCGTCATCGCGCCAGGCATCAAGTGCGCGCTCGATCGCAAGGCACATCTCCCAGGTGACGGCGTTCAGCGCCTGCGGGCGGTTCAGCGTGATGCGCCCGGCGCGCCCGGTCTTGCGGATCAGGATGTCGTCAGTCATGGGGCAGACGGGCATGGGGCAGACGGGATTGCTGATGGTTGAGCGCAGAAGGGAGGGCAGCGCGCGACCGCGGGCGGAAGCGAAGCGCTCGCCCGTGGGGGCGGTCGGACGCTGCCCGGCGGTGCCGCCGGGCGATGGTTGTCCTTTCATGCCTGCGCGTTCCACCGCCGTGCGGGGCAGCTCGGGCGCTGCCCGGCATGGCCGGCGGGCGCTGGGCCGGCGCATCCGTGTCCCCCTCGGGGCGGCGCATCCCTGCCGTTGGCGCCATCATCCCCGCTCCGCCAGCAGCGCGCGCGCGGTGATCAGGCGCATGATCTCGTTGGTGCCTTCAAGGATTTCCGTCACCCGTATGTCGCGCACGATCTTCTCGATCCCGTAATCGGCCAGGTAGCCGTAGCCGCCGTGCAGCTGCAGGCACTGGTTGGCCACCTTGCTGGCGGTCTCGGTCACCAGGCGCTTGGCCATGGCGCAGAATTTGGTGGCATCCGGCGCGCCCCTGTCCAGCTTCCAGGCCGCCTGGCGCAGGAAGGTGCGCGCCGCCTGCAGTTCGCACTCCATGTCGGCCAGGCGGAACTGCAGCGCCTGGAAGCTGTCGATGGTGCGCCCGAAGGCGCGGCGCTCACCCATGTAGCGCAGCGTTGCATCCAGCGCGGCCTGCGCCCCGCCCAGCGCACAGGCCGCGATGTTCAGCCGCCCGCCGTCGAGCCCCGCCATCGCATATTTGAAACCCTTTCCCGGTTCGCCCAAGAGGTTTTCAGCGGGAATGTTGCAATTGTCCAACTGCACCTGCCGGGTTTCCTGGCTCTTCCAGCCCATCTTCTGCTCCAGCGCGCCAAAGGACAGCCCCTCGGCGCCGTCCTCGACCACGAAGGCGGAAATCCCGTGCGCGCCGTCTTCGCCCGTGCGCGCCATGACGATATAGGCGTCCGAATAGCCGCCGCCCGAGATGAAGGCCTTGGTGCCGGTCAGCGCCCAGCCCCGGTCGGTTTCTGCCGCGCGGGTCTTCAGCGCCGCCGCGTCCGAGCCCGAGCCCGGTTCGGTCAGGCAGTAGGAAAAGACGGTCTTCAGCGCCACGGCATCGGGCAGCAGGCGCGCCTTCATTTCCGACGAGGCGAACTTGTCGATCATGCCAAGGCACATGTTGTGGATCGAAAGAAAGGCGGCGACCGAGATGCACGCACTGCCGAGCGCTTCGAACACCAGCGTCGCGTCCAGCCGCGATAGCCCGGCGCCGCCGCTTTCCTCGCTCACATAAAGCCCGCCGAACCCGAGCGCGCCCACCTCGCCCCACAGCTCTTTCGGAATGGTGCCGGCGGCCTCCCAGTCGCGGGCGTGTGGCGCGATGCGCTCCTCGGCAAAGGCGCGCGCCATGTCGAAAATGGCGGTCTGCTCCTCACTCAGCGCGAAATCCATCTGCGGCCCTCCGTTTGGAATTGAACACATGTTTAATTCGTGCCGGCGCAAATCGCAATACGCCGCCAGGGCCCCCGGCGGCGCGGGCCTCACAGATCGGCGTGAAATGCCTCGATCAGATGGCGGACCACGTCGCGCAGCGCCCCTTCGCGCGACTTGCCCGCCGCCATCGCCTGTTCGAACACCGCGCGCTGGCGATCGGCGGCGTTGCCATCGGCCACCAGATCGCGCGCCGCCGCGACCTCTTGCGCGCAGGCCAGCGCCTCGGCATCCTCGCCGACCAGGTCCAGCAATTCGTCGGCCAGTTCGCCAAAGGGCACCAGCTTGCGCGCGCCAAAGTCGATCAGCCCTTCGGACACGCCGTAGCGCTGTGCCCGCCAGCGGTTTTCGTTGATCAGAAAGCTGTCGTAGATCCGCCAGCGCTGGTTGCGCCGCGCCAGCCGCCACAGCATGCGGGTGATGCACTGGGTCAGCGCCGCCAGGGTCAGCGTGTTTTCCAGCCGGGGCGAGACATCGCAGATCCGGCTTTCGATGGTGGGAAAACGCGACGAGGGGCGCAGGTCCCACCAGATCCTGGAACTGTCCTCGATCAGCCCCATGTCCACCAGCACGCTGACCGAGCGCTCGAAGCTGCCCCAGCCATCCAGCCGCGGCGGCAGGCCGGTGCGCGGCAGGTTGTCAAACACCGTCAGCCGGTAGGAATTCAGCCCCGTGTCCTCGCCCTGCCAGAAGGGCGACGAGGTGGACATGGCCAGCAGATGCGGCAGGAAATAGACAAGTTGGTTCATCAGGTCGATGCGCATGTCGCGGTCGGGAATGCCCACATGCACATGCATGCCGCAGATCAGCATGCG
>JALSRF010000080.1 GCA_026984895.1 Paracoccaceae bacterium | reverse complement strand
GCCCATGCTGCCGCGCCTCAGGGCGCCGGGAGGCGCGGCCAGTCGGCCATGCGGGCGCGAAACCAGCTGCGCTGCCGCTTGGCATACTGGCGGGTGGCGACGATCGCGCGTTCGCGTGCCTGGGCCAGGGTGATCGTGCCATCGAGCCAGTCCATCAGCTGGGCCGCGCCGATTGCCTTGGCCGAGGGCAGGTCGCGCGACCAGCTGGCGCGGTTGGCACGCGCTTCCTCAAGCGCGCCCTGTTCAAGCATCGCATCGAAGCGGCGTTCGATGCGCGCGTTCAGCCGGTCGCGTTCGGGCATCAGCAGCAGCGGTTGGGCGCGCGCGATCGGCAGCAGCGCAGGCGGCGTCTGATCCTGCCAGCTGGCCAGGCCGCGGCCGGTCGTCTGCTGCACTTCCCAGGCGCGCTGCACGCGCATCGGGTTGTTGCGGTCGATGCGCGCGCGGGTCTGCGGGTCGATCTCGGACAGCATTTCGTCCAGCGCGCCGCGGGCCAGCCTTTCAAGCGCGGCGCGGCGCACGCGCGCCGGGGTGGGCGGTATCTCGGCAAGCCCCCCGGTCAGCGCCGAAAGATACAGCCCCGTGCCGCCGACGATCACCGGCGTTCGCCGCGCGTCGCGCAGCAGCGGGGCAAGGTCGCGCAGCCACTGGCCCACCGAATAGGGCGCGCTGCCCGGCACATGACCGTAAAGCGCATGCGCCACGCGGGCCTCGTCCCGGGCGCTCGGGCGGGCGGTCAGCACCCGCCAGTTTGCAAACACCTGCAGCGCGTCGGCATTGATGACCACCCCGTTCAGCCGGCGCGCGATCGCCATCGCCAGCGCGGACTTGCCCGAAGCGGTCGGCCCGGCAATGAGCACCGGCACGCCCGGCTTCAGCCCGGCGGGTATGCCGGCGCGCGCGCTCACCTGGGCGTTGTCCCGGCGTTGCGCGTTACCGGTCTTTCGTTGCTGTGCATGCCCGTGCGGTGCTGCCATGTCATGTCCCGTTCGTGTCCCGATGCTGTCGCGCGCGCTGCCCGTTTGCCGCGCGCTTGCCTTCGGCCGGCCAGTCGCTTCCGGTCCGCTTCCCTTTCGCCGCGCGTTCGCCGCCCGGGCCACCCCCCGGGCCGGGGGCAATCGCGCATTGAACCGCTCAGGGTTTTACGACATTGTGCCCCAGGCGTGGAAGAGCCGAAAATGGGGGCGATCCGGCCCCGCTTGCAACGGAAACAGGGACATGACCAGAGAATCAGACTCGCACGACACCGCCTCCGGTGTTCCGGCCGGGCCCTCTTCGACGCCGAAATACAAGCGCGTTTTGCTGAAGATTTCGGGCGAGGCGCTGATGGGCGATCAGGGCTACGGGCTGCACCCGCCCACGGTGGCGCGCATCGCCCAGGAGATCCGCAGCGTGCACGACATGGGGGTTGAAATCTGCATGGTGATCGGCGGCGGAAACATCTTTCGCGGCCTGCAGGGCAGCGCCCAGGGCATGGAGCGCACCACCGCCGATTACATGGGCATGCTGGCGACAGTGATGAACGCGCTGGCGAT
The DNA here is from genome assembly GCA_026984895.1 of Paracoccaceae bacterium. GTDB lineage: Bacteria > Pseudomonadota > Alphaproteobacteria > Rhodobacterales > Rhodobacteraceae > JAJRUE01. The sequence goes on along the minus strand of JALSRF010000080.1, from coordinate 3,073 downwards.
GCAGAGCGCGCTTGAGGAAATCGGGATCTTCACCCGGGTGATCTCGGCCATCCCGATGGATCAGGTGTGCGAACCCTACATCCGCCGGCGCGCCGTGCGCCACCTTGAAAAGGGGCGCGTGTGCATCTTTGCCGCCGGCACCGGGAACCCCTATTTCACCACCGATACCGCGGCCACGCTCAGGGCCAGCGAAATGGCCTGCGAGGCGATCTTCAAGGGCACGAAGGTGGACGGGGTCTACGATGCGGACCCCGAAAAGACACCGGATGCGCGCCGCTACGAAAAGATCAGCTATGACGAGGTGCTGGCCCGCCGGCTCGGGGTGATGGATGCCTCGGCGATTGCGCTGGCGCGCGACAACAACCTGCCGATCGTCGTGTTTTCGCTGGACGAACCGGGGGGGTTTCGCGGAATTCTGCAAGGCGAAGGCACCTATACAATCGTTGGCAACTGACATAGAACCTCAGCAGGCAGGCGGCCGCGCATGATGCCGGCGCGGCGCGCGGGCCGGCGGGACCAGAAAAAGACAGAAGAATACGGCCATGGCGGAAGATTTCGAACTGGATATTGACGATCTGCAGCGGCGCATGGACGGGGCGATGAACGCCCTGCGGCAGGAATTTTCGACTCTGCGCACCGGGCGCGCCTCGGCGGCGATGGTCGAGCCGGTCATGGTGGACGCCTATGGCGCGATGACCCCGATCAACCAGGTGGGCACCGTGAACGTGCCCGAGCCGCGCATGGTGACGATCAACATCTGGGACAAGTCGCTGGTCGGGGCGGCGGAGAAGGCGATCAGGAATTCGGGGCTTGGCATCAATCCGGTGGTGGACGGCACCATTATCCGGCTGCCGATCCCCGAACTGAACGAAGAGCGGCGCCGTGAATTGTCCAAAGTTGCCGCACAATATGCAGAAAATGCCCGCATTGCCGTGCGAAACGTTCGACGTGACGGAATGGATCAGTTGAAAAAGGCAAAGGCAGACGGGATGAGCGAAGACGACCACAAGTTCTGGGCCGACGAGGTGCAGGCGCTGACCGACAGGGAAATCGCTGCCATAGATGCGGCCCTGGAAAGCAAACAAGCCGAAATCATGCAGGTCTGAGCAGATGGCAGGACAAACGGACCCCCTTCGCGCGGCCACCGCCACCGCGCGGGTGCTGGCGGAAGAAGACGAGGCCACGCAACGCCCGGGCGCGCGCCATGTGGCGGTGATCATGGATGGCAACGGCCGCTGGGCGCAGGCCCGCGGCAAGCCGCGCCTGTTCGGCCACCAGGCCGGCGGCCGCCGGGTGCGCGAGATCGTCGAAAGCTGCCCCGAGCTTGGGGTCAAGTATCTGACGGTATTTGCCTTTTCAACCGAGAACTGGAAACGGACCCAGGCCGAGGTGGCCGGGCTGATGACGCTGTTCAAGCGCTATATCGTCAAGGAGGCCACGACGCTGCGCGACAACGGCGTGCGGGTGCGCTTCATCGGCGACCGCATCCGCCTGGAGCCGAAGCTGGTCGAGATGATGAACAATCTCGAAGCCCTGACCGCGGGCAACGACCGGCTGCACCTGACCATCGCCATCAACTATGGCGGGCGTGACGAGGTGGCGCGCGCCACCCGGCGCCTGGCGCGCGAGGTGCAGGCCGGACGGCTGGACCCCGAAGAGGTGGATGCCGAAACGCTGGCGAGATACCTGGACACCTATGTGCTGCCGGACCCGGACCTGGTGATTCGGACGTCCGGCGAGGCGCGGATCTCGAATTTCCTGCTGTGGCAGTCGGCCTATGCCGAATATGAATTCGTTGACACGCTCTGGCCCGATTTCACCCGCGACATCTTCGCCAGGATCCTGAAGGATTACACCCGACGCGACCGTCGCTTCGGTGCCGTGCGCGCATGAGTCACGCCGCGCGCAACTGGTCCGACCTGGGGCCGCGGATCGTGACCGGCATCGTGCTTGCGCTGATCGGCGCGGCGGGGCTCTGGCTGGGCGGCGGCTGGTTCCTGTGGCTGCTGGCGGTGGCCTGCGCGGCGATGATCTGGGAACTTGCGCTGATGCTCTCGCCGGCGCAGCGCAATCTGGCGCTGCTGCTGGGCGCGCTTGGCGGGGTGAGCATCGTCTTCGACATCCTGCATCCCGACAGCGGCCCGGGCGCGGTGCTCGCGCTTGCCATCGTTCCGGCAATCGGGGCGCTGGCGCTGCTGCGCGGGCGCTGGATCATGCTGGCATACGGCAGCACGATCCTGGTCGCGGGCGCGGCGATGTATCTGATCCGCGAGGATCTGGGGCTGGCCTGGATGCTGTGGCTGGTGCTGATCGTCGTGGCCAGCGACATTGCCGGCTATTTCGTCGGGCGGATCGTGGGCGGGGCGCGGTTCTGGCCGCGCGTGTCGCCGAAAAAGACCTGGTCGGGCACCGTTGCCGGCTGGATTGCCGCCGCTGTCCTGGGGCTGTGGTTCGCCGGCCCCACGGAGCTGGGCCGCCTGGCGATCCCGGCCAGCGTGCTGCTGGCCTTTGCCGCGCAGATGGGCGACATCGCCGAAAGCGCGATCAAGCGGAAGATGGCCGTCAAGGACAGTTCCGACCTGCTGCCCGGCCACGGCGGCGTGCTGGACCGTTTCGACGGCATGATCGGCGCGGCGCTGGCGCTGGTGGCGATCCTGGCCCTGGCCAACCGGTTTCTCGGGCTTTCCTGATGGGCGCGCCGCGCAGGGTCACGGTTCTCGGGGCCACCGGCTCGATCGGGCAGAACACGCTCGATCTGTTGCGCCGGCACAAGGAGGCGTTTCAGGTCGTCGCGCTTACGGGCGGGCGCAACGTGGCGCGGCTGGCCGAGGATGCGCGCGCGCTCGGGGCCCGGCTTGCCGTGACCGCCCATGACGATTGCCTGAACCCGCTGCGCGAGGCGCTGGCGGGCAGCGGGATCGAGGTTGCCGCCGGGCCGGGCGCGCTGATCGAGGCGGCGGCGCGGCCGGCGGACTGGATCATGAGCGCGATCGTGGGCGCCGCCGGGCTGGCCCCGGGGATGGCGGCGCTGCGGCAGGGCACCACGCTGGCGCTGGCCAACAAGGAAAGCCTG
>JALSRF010000079.1 GCA_026984895.1 Paracoccaceae bacterium | reverse complement strand
TACAGAATTTTCGCCTTGCCTTCGTAGACCTTCTTGCGCCGTGCCATGTGCTCTCCGATCGCGCTGGACCGGGCATCGGGCCGCGGGTCCGTTCGGCGCCCGTATATGCGATGCGATGACACGGGGCAAGGACACGGGGCACGGACGCGGGGCAAGGCGGCCCGCCATGCGGCGGACCGGGTGCGGCCGCGAAGGCGCGCGGCGCCGGCACGCGGCAAGGGCGCGGAAAGGGCGGCGCAAACGGAGGAGGCACGGGCGGGGGCAAGGGGGTAAGGGGGGGCAAGGGAGGAGGCACGCATCGCGCAGGCACAGGCCAAGGGCGGCGCAAGGACGGGGCACGCACCACACCGCGGCGGGCCGGCATCGAAACCGCCGGGCGGCGGCCCTTGCGAAGCGGTGCAACAGCGGTCATATCTGTGCCAGCCGGTATCAGCCTGAAAGGACCCCAGATGACGACCTTCGACGACCGCGAATCCGCCTTCGAGAACAAGTACGCCCATGACGAGGAAATGCTGTTCAAGGCCACCGCCCGGCGCAACAGGCTGCTGGGGCTGTGGGCCGCCGGCCTGATGGGGCTGGAAGGCGACGCCGCCGAGGACTATGCCAGACAGGTCGTGGTCGCCGATTTTCAGGAAGCCGGCGACGAAGACATCTATCGCAAGATCGCCGGCGATCTCGGCGACAAGGCCGACGAAGCCACCATCCGCGCCAGGATGGAATCGCTCATGGCCGAAGCCAAGGCACAGCTGATGGGCGAGGACGAGGGCTGAGCCGCCGCCCCCACGCCACCGCCCCACGCCACCGCCCCCACGCCGCACCCCCGGCACCGCCGCCCGGCGCCGCTGTGTGCCGGCACCGCTTGCCCGGCGCGCAGGCCGGCCGGCGGCAAGGCCGAAACCACCCCCGCGCCCGCCCGGCGCGTTTTTTTGGGTGCAATTTTATCTGTTAAGCCTGACGTAGCCCGCCGCCCCTAGCCTTTCGTGGAGACGATGCGGAGGGTGAGATGCGACAGGGTATCCACGGCCCCGGAACAAGAGCCGGGGTGCAGACGGAAACGGCCGATCGGCTCCGGCTGGGCCCGATGCTGTTCCGGCAGGCCCTGCCGCTGCTGCTGCTGGCGCTGACCGCCTGGGCAGCGCACCGCCATATCCACACGCTGGAGCCCGGCGACATCTGGCAGGTGCTCATGCAGGCGCCGGCCTGGAAATGGGCTGTGGCGCTGCTTGCCACGGCCGGCAGCTTTGCCGCGGTGGGACGCTACGACCAGCTTGTGCACGCGATGCTGGGAACCGGCGTGGCGCAACGTCGCGCCCGCGATGCCGGGCTGCGCGCGATCGCCGTGTCCCAGTTCACCGGGTTCGGCGTGCTGACCAGCGCGCTGGTGCGCTGGCACCAGCTTGACGAACTGTCGCTGCCCCAGGCGCTGCGGCTTTCGGTCACGGTGGCAGCAACCTTCATCGCCGGCTGGGGCATTGTCACGGCCGGGGCCGTGCTTGTGCTCGGCCCCGATCATGGCGCGATCCGCGCCCTGGCCTGGCTGGTGGTGGCCGGCGTCGGCCTGGCGGTGGTCGCGCGCGCGCGCATATGTAACGGCACCGAAGCCGGCACCGCGGGCGCGGGCACCAGTCGGCTCCTGGAGGTTCTGGACCTGCCCGTGCTGGCCCGGATCTGTGCTCTGGTGCTGGTGGATTGCGGGCTGGCGGCCCTGGCCTTCTGGATGTTGCTGCCGGCGGGGACCGGGATTACCGCCCCGCAGATGTTCGCGGCCTTCCTGCTGGCCTGCGGCGCCGGCCTGATCGGCGGGACGCCCGTCGGCCTGGGGCCTTTCGATGCCGTGCTGCTGGCCCTGCTGCCGGCGGTGGCCGACGAACGGCTGCTGGGAACGGCTCTTGCCTTCCGCCTGGTATACTACCTTGTCCCGGCCCTGCTCGCCACGGGTTCGCTGCTGGGCGGTGGCCGCGCGGCGCCGCCGCGCTCTGGCGTGGCCGGGAGGGCGGGCACGGCTGGCACGGCTGGCACGACGACGGCCACGGCTGGCACAGCGACGGGCACGGCCGGGGCGCGCCAGTTTCGCGGATCCGGCGCTTCGCGCCTGGCGAACCGGCCGGGGGCCGAGGCGACAGCGGCGCACCTGGAGCCGCCCGCCGCATCCGCCCGTCTGAGCCCCCGGCACGAACATCTGCTGTGGTTCTGCCCCTCGGCCGAGGCCAACCTGATCCGCCAGGGCCGGTTTTCGCTTCTGCGCGACGAAACCGGGGCGCGCGCGGTGGCCGCGCCGGCCGGGCCCGCGCTGGTGATGCTGGGCGGCCCGCTGCGGCGCGCGCGCGGCGAGCGGCGCGAAACGCTGCTGTGTCTGCGCCACGCGGCCCGGCGGCGGATGCGCTCCGCCCTTGTCTACAAGGCCGACGCACGCACGGCGCTGGCGGCACGCGCCCTGGCCTGGAAGGTGCTGCACATCTCGGACGAGGCCTGGCTGGAGCCCGCGCGTTTTTCAACCGACGGCCCGCAAAGGCGGCAACTGCGCCGCGCCCTGCGCAAGGCCGAACGGGCCGGGCTGCGTGTTACCGAGGGCGGGCAGGACCTGCCGCTGCGCGCCATGGCGCGCATCGCCCGGCAATGGGCCGAGGCCCACGGCGGCGAGCGCGCTTTTTCCATGGGGCGGTTCTCGGCCGACTACGTGTCCTGCCAGCGCGTGTTCCTGGCCTGGAAGGGCGCGCGCCTCGTGGCGTTTGCGACCTTCCATGAAAATCGCAGCGAATGGGTCCTGGACCTGATGCGCCACGGCCCTCAGGCGCCCGACGGCACCATGCATCTTCTGGTCTGCAGGGCCATTGCGGCGGCCGCGGCCGCGTTCTGCCCGCGCCTGTCGCTGGCGGCCGCACCAGCGCGCGCATCCACGCCGCCGGGCCGGCGCCTGTCGCAGGCCTGCGTGCGCCGGATCGCCGCCGGCGACGGTCTGCGCCGGTTCAAGGCCAGTTTCGCCCCCCGCTGGCAGCCGCTTTACGCCTGCGCCCCGGGCAGGGCGGCGCTGATCCTTGGTCTTGCCGGCGTCGCCTGGAACATCCACTTTGCGCGAAAGCGCGCGCGCCGCCGCGCCGGGCGGGCGCCCCCCGGCCGCACCGGCCGCCGGCCGGTGCGGCGATAGCCGCCGGGCCTGCCGCGCAACGGCCCTGCCCCCGCGGCAGTCCAGGCCGCGAAACCGGCGGCGAGCTCCACGGCGCGCCCGGTGGCATTCCCGCAGGCACGCTCCGCGGCATTCCAGGCGCAATCCCGGCGGCGCGCCCGACGGCAATCTTCGCGGCACGCCCGGCGGCAAGCTCCACGGCACGCCCGGTGGCAATCTTCGTGCCTTCCTTCGCCTTTTCGCACCCCCGGACGGGCGCTTGCGAGGGGGATGCGCGACGCCGCCGCCCGGCAATCGTTATCGCATTCATCATCTTCTTGATCAAAATGGGTTTGCCGCCGGCGACGATCCATGGCATTCCCCGCCTGACCGGCCGGCGCCCCGTGGCGCGCGGCCCGATTTTCTTGTCGAGAAGGCACAGCCATGACAGACGCCCTGAGCAAGCTCCTTTCCGAACGCGACTGGCTTATGGCCGACGGCGCCACCGGCACCACGCTTTTCAACATGGGGCTGCAGTCGGGCGATGCGCCCGAGTTGTGGAACGAACAGCACCCCGACCGCATCCGCGCGCTCTACCAGGGGCCGGTGGATGCGGGCAGCGACCTGTTCCTGACCAACAGTTTCGGCGGCAACGCGGCGCGGCTGAAACTGCACGACGCCCAGAAGCGGGTGCGCGTGCTGAACCGGATCGCCGCCGAGATCGGACGCGAGGTCGCCGACCGGGCCGCGCGCAAGGTGATCGTCGCCGGCTCGATGGGGCCGACGGGCGAGATCATGGAGCCCATGGGCAGCCTGACCTTCGAAAATGCCGTCGAAATCTTTCACGAACAGGCCGAGGGGCTGAAAGAGGGCGGCGTTGACATTCTCTGGGTCGAGACGATCTCGGACCCCGCCGAATACCGGGCCGCCGGCAAGGCCGCGCAACTGGCCGGCATGCCCTGGTGCGGCACCATGAGCTTCGACACCTCCGGGCGCACGATGATGGGGGTGACCTCGTCGGACATGGTGGCGCTGGTGGACAGGCTCGAACACAAGCCGATCGCCTTTGGCGCCAACTGCGGCGTCGGCGCCTCGGACCTGCTGCGCACCATCCTGGGATTCGTCGCGCAAGGCAGCGAACGGCCGCTGATCGCCAAGGGCAATGCCGGCATCCCGCGCTACGAGCACGGTCACATCCACTATGACGGCACCCCCGAACTGATGGCCGAATACGCGGTGCTGGCACGCGATGCCGGCGCGCGCATCATCGGCGGGTGCTGCGGCACCACGCCCGAGCACCTTTCGCGCATGCACGCCGCCCTTGTCGAACACCCGCCCGGAGCGCGCCCGACGCTGGAACAGATCAGCGAAAAGCTGGGCGGGTTTTCCTCGGCCAGTGACGGCACCGACGGCAATGCGCCCAGAAGTCGCGCCCGCACCGGGCGGCGCCGGCGCGGCTGAAGCGGGCCGGGGGCAGCGGAACAGATGCGCATCAGCGGCACATATCG